>NZ_JAFCTU010000012.1:882-186062 GCF_049896185.1 Massilia sp. TSP1-1-2 | reverse complement strand
TGAAGGTCAATAGTGGTTCTATTGACCAAAAAAGCGGTGAAATATGGACCGGTCAGGTGGATTTTTCGGCCGCCTCCGTTAAGTCCGACAGGCTGCTAGGCCGCGAGCGCGGCGTCAACGGCGTCGTGGGCGGCCTTGGCCAGCTCGCGCCGGTGCGCGTTCGCGGCCGGCAGCGGCGCCAGGCAAGTCAGGCGCGCCTGGATGCGCCCACCGGCCAGCACCGCCATCATGCTTTGCGCGAACGTGGTCTCGCCCGTGAACTCGATCGACGGATGCAGCGCGCCGCTGGCGTCCACATAGCGCAGGGCGTACGGCTGCACTATAGCGCCGGCGTCGACCGCCGCCTCGAACAGGTTGGCGTGAAACGGCAGCACGGTTCCCTGCGCGGCGGTGGTCCCTTCCGGGAAAAACGCGACCCGCTCGCCGGCCTGCAATGCCGCGACCATGCCCTTGAAGGTATCGCGCAGCTCGCGCCGGTTGCCGCGCGCGAGAAACACCGTGCCACCCTTGGCAGCCAGGTAGCCAAGCAGGGGCCAGGCGCGAATTTCCGACTTGGCCACGAAGTGGCACGGATGCAGCGCATTGATGACGAAGATATCGAGCCACGAGACGTGATTGGCAACGATCATGGCGTGTTCCAGCGCGGGCGCGCCGGCGGTCTGCTGCACGCTCACCCCGCAAATGGCCAGCAGCACGCGCGACCAGCGCTGCACGTAGCGGTTGCGGCGCGCCTTGCCCGCCCACGGAAAATACAGCGCACAGGAAGCCACCCCGACAAACAAATGCAGGAACACACGGGCGAGGCGAAAGGCGAGCTTGATCTTCAAATATGACCTGGTCGAAACGGTGATGCAAGATAGCGCTGGATTTTACCGTCCGCAACGGCAGGCGCGGCTCGCATTCCCGAAAGGTGCGCGAGCCGCGCCCAAGGGTATCGTGAAACGCCCCCCGACACCGGCATTGCTATCGCTGGAACGCTACCCGCCCGCCCACGATCGTGGTGGAGACTTGCCCGGCCAGTTCGTAGCCGAGGAACGGCGTGTGCTTGCCCTGGCTGGCCAGCGCCGACGCCTCCACCGTCCAGCGCGCCTGCGGATCGAACACCACCACATCGGCGTTGGCTCCCACCGACAGCGACCCCGCCGGCAAGCCCGCCACGCGCGCCGCGTCCGAAGTGACCTTGGCCAGCGCGCGCGACAGCGGCGAGGCCGAACCGGGCGCACCATGCTGGCCGGCGGCGTAATCGTCGGCCCACTTGAGCGCCAGCGACAGCAGTAATTCAAGGCCGGTGGCCCCCGGGGATGCTTCGCCGAACGGCAGCAGCTTTTCATCGTCGTCGACCGGAGTATGGTCGGAGCAGATGGCGTCGAGCGTGCCGTCGTACAGCGCGGCGCGGATGGCGTCGCGGTCGCGCTGGCTGCGAAACGGCGGCGTGACGCGCGCGTTGGAGTCGAAAAAACCGATGTCGGCGTCCGTCATGTGCACGTGGTGGGCGCCAACGTCGCAGGTGACGGGCAGTCCTTCCTTCTTGGCCGCGCGCACCAGGTCAAGCCCTGCCGCGGACGACATGCGGCAGATGTGCACGCGCGCCCCGCTGGCGCGTACCAGTTCGAACAGCGTATGGAGCGCGATCGTCTCGGACATGACGGGCACGCCCGACAGGCCAAGGCGCGAAGCGAGCGGCCCGGCGTGGGCGATGCCGCCGCGCCCGATGTGCGCATCCTGCGGGCGCACCCAGACCGTAAAGCCGAAGGTGTTGGCATACTGCAGCGCGCGCAGCAGCACGTTGGTGTCTGCTATCGGCACTTCGGCTTGCGAAAAACCGATGCAGCCCGCTTCGGTCAGCTCGGCCATCTCGGTGAGCGACTGGCCCTTCAGGCCCGTGGTGAGCGCGCCCAACGGATGCACGCGCGCCTGCAGCAGCTTGCCGGCGCGGTACTTGAGCATTTCTACCAAGCCCGGTTCGTCGAGCACGGGGTCGGTGTCGGGCGGGCAGACCAGCGTGGTCACGCCACCCTGCATCGCCGCCTGCATCTCGGACTTGAGCGTGGCCTTGTATTCGTAGCCCGGCTCGCGCAGGCGCGCCGACAGGTCGACCAGGCCGGGCGCGACCACCAGGCCGGCGGCGTCGATGGTGATGCCGGCGCCAAAACCTGGCGGGGCGCTGCCCACTGACGCGACCTTGCCGTCGACGATATAAAGATCTTGCACCTTGTCGATGCCGTTGGCCGGGTCGATCAGGCGCCCGTTTGCGATATGAATGTTATTAACTGCGTTCATTGCTGCGTTCATTGCTGCGTTCATTGATGCGTCCATTGCTGCGTTCATCCCTGCCTTCATCCCTGCGTGCCTGCCAGAATACTCATCACCGCCATGCGGACCGCGATACCAAACGTCACCTGCGGCAAAATCACCGCCTGCGCACCATCGGCCACCGCCGAATCGATTTCCACGCCGCGGTTCATCGGCCCCGGATGCATGACGATGGCGTCCGGTTTGGCCAGCGCCAGGCGCTCGGGCGTGAGACCATAGCTCTTGAAGTATTCCTGCGCCGACGGCAGCAGCGCGCCGCTCATGCGCTCGTTTTGCAGGCGCAGCATGATGATCACGTCGACGCCCTTCAAGCCTTCGTCCATGTTGGTAAACACCCGCACGCCCATCTGTTCCAGGCCGCCCGGCAGCAGCGTGTGCGGGCCGATGGCGCGCACTTCGGGCACGCCCAGCGTGGTCAAGGCATGAATGTCCGAGCGCGCCACGCGGCTGTGCAGGATGTCGCCGACAATGGCCACCGTCAGGTTGGTGAAGTCCTTTTTGTAGTGGCGGATGGTGTACATGTCGAGCAGGCCCTGGGTCGGGTGCGCATGGCGCCCGTCGCCGGCGTTGACCACGTGGACATGCGACTGTTTGGTGTCGATCAAGTGCCTGGCGATCAGGTAGGGCGCGCCCGACTGCGCGTGGCGCACCACGAACATGTCGGCATGCATGGCCGACAGGTTGTCGATGGTGTCGAGCAGCGACTCGCCCTTGCTGGCCGACGAGGCCTGGATGTTCAGGTTGATGACGTCGGCCGAGAGGCGCTTGGAGGCGATCTCGAAGGTGGTGCGGGTGCGGGTGGAGTTTTCAAAGAACAGGTTGAAGACGCTCTTGCCGCGCATGAGCGGCACCTTTTTTACTTCGCGGTCCGAGATGCCGACAAAGCTCGACGCCGTGTCGAGAATGTGATTGACGATCGACTTGGGCAGGCCCTCGATCGAGAGCAGGTGCTGCAGTTCGCCATTTTTATTCAATTGCGGGTTAAGCATGGTCTTTTTCTATCGTTAGCGTAAATTGTCCGTCCTCGGCGCGCGCCAGCGCCAGCGACTGCTGCGCGCCGAGTGCGACGGTGGTGGCGACGAAGTCGGCCGCCACCGGCAGCTCGCGCCCGCCGCGGTCGGCCAGGGCCGCGAGCCGGATGCACGCCGGGCGGCCATAGTCGAACAGCACGTTGATGGCCGCGCGCGTGGTGCGCCCGGTGTAGAGCACGTCGTCGACCAGCACGACGGTGGCGCCGTCCACGTTGAACGGGATATGGGTCGGCTTGACGTCCGGGTGCAAGCCTTTTTTGGCATAGTCGTCGCGGTAGAACGAGACGTCGATGAAGCCCAGGCGCTGCTGCAGGCCCAGGTCCGCCGCCAGCCTTTCGGCCAGCCACGCGCCGCCCGAATGGATGCCCACGATGGCGGCGTCGGCGACGCCGGACAGGCCGGCCTTGACCTGGTCGCGCAGGACCAGGTAAAGCGCTTCGGCGTCGAAATCCTTAGTTGATGTTGGCATGATCGTCAAAGTATTGTTGCAAAATGATTGCGGCCGCTTTCGCGTCGATGATCTCGCCGCGCTTGGTCTGGATGACTGCGGACGAGTAGCGCTCGTCGACCAGCGTGACCGGCAGGTTGAAGCGGCCATGCAGCTGGTTGGCGAAGCGGCGGCAGCGCAGCGTCATCTCGTGTTCGGCGCCGTCGGGGTGCAGCGGTTCGCCGACCACCAGGCGCGCCGGTCGCCACTCGGCGATCAGCTCGCCAATCTGCTTGAAACGGGCCGCATTGTCGATGGCCTTGACCACGGCCAGCGGCTGCGCCTGCCCGGTCAGGGTATTGCCCATGGCGATGCCGATGCGCTTGATGCCGAAGTCGAAACCGAAAACCAGTTCTACCGCGGGTTGCACGGTCAGCTCGGCCAGCAGGTCAGCCACCGGGTCAGCTCCCATGCTGCCCACTATGCATGGCCGGCTTCGGAGGCGAGCATCATGGGGTCGATGCCCAGCAGTTTGATGGCGGCGTTGTAGCGCTCTTCGATCGGCAGGTCGAACAGCACATGGGGGTCGGCGCCCACGGTGAGCCAGCCGTTGCGGCCGATTTCGTCTTCGAGCTGGCCCGGGCTCCAGCCGGCATAGCCGATCGATACCAGCAGGCGCTGTGGACCGCTGCCGTTGGCGACGGCTTCTAGCACGTCGATCGAGGTGGTGAAGGCAACCTCGCTGGTCACGGTGAGCGACGACGAATAGGGGGTGCCGGGCGTATGCAGCACGAAGCCGCGGTCGTCCTGGACCGGGCCGCCGAACATGATCGGCTCATTGACGACGTTGCTGTGCAAACCGGACGAAATGGCCAGGTCGATCCGTTCGAACAGGATTTCCATGGTCATGTCGGTCGGCTTGTTGATGATCACCCCCAGCACGCCCTTGTCGTTATGCTCGCAGATATACACGACGGCGCCGCCGAAGACCGGGTCTTCCATCGATGGCATCGCGATCAGGAAATGGTTTTCCAGATTGAGCGTAGAGCCCGACGACGAAGCAAATCCTTCCTCGAACCGGCCGGTTGCCTCGGGCGACATGCCTGGCATGGCCGAAGTCTTATCGATTTTGCTTTTCTTCATACGCATCACTCTCTCTTCCTCGATCTTTGAGGGTTTGCTGCTACCATCATCGCGCCGCGCGCCAGTTTTTCAGCAGTTTACACTGAAATGCGCCGGCGACCATCGAACGCACCTTTCCGGGGCGCAGCTTACGCGATGGTAAACGATAAATAGCACCTTAATATTGACTCTCAACACAATAATGACTTTTACCAAATCTCTCGTCTGGTTCCGGCGCGACCTGCGCGCCTTCGATCATGCCGCTTTGCACCATGCGCTGACGTCCTCGCAAGCCGTCTACTGTGTCTTTATCTACGACACCGATATTCTGGAAGTCTTGCCGCGCGCGGACCGCCGCGTCGAATTCATCCATGCCAGCCTGGCCGAACTCGATGCCGAGCTGCGCCAGATGGGCGGCCACCTGCTGGTGCGCCACGCCGGCGCCGTGGCCGGCATCACGCAGCTGGCGGCCGAACTGGGTGTTGACGCCGTGTTCGCCAATCACGACTACGAACCGCAGGCAATCGACCGCGATGCGGCCGTGGCCGAAGTGCTCGAAGCGGACGGTCGCAGCCTGTTCACCTTCAAGGACCAGGTGATTTTTGAAAAAAGCGAAGTATTGACGCTGGCCGCGCAAACCTTTTCGGTCTTTACGCCCTACAAGAACGCCTGGCTCAAGCGCATGCTGGCCGAGCCGTCCTGCCTGGACGGGTACGAGATCGAGGCGCACGCGGCGCATTTTGCGCCCGCCCCGGCCGACCATCGCCTGCTGACGCTGGCCGACATCGGCTTCGAGCCGGCCAACTTGCCAATCGCTGCGGGCATGTCAGGCGCGGCGGCCTTGTTCGAGGACTTCATCGGCCGCATTGCCGACTACGGCGAAGCGCGCAACTACCCGGCCGTCAAGGGACCGTCCTACCTGTCGGTACACCTGCGCTTTGGCACGCTGTCGATCCGGCACCTGGTACGCACCGTGAACGGCATCATCGCCAACGGCGCCGGCGGCGAAGGCGCGCCGGTGTGGCTCTCGGAGCTGATCTGGCGCGAGTTTTACGCGATGATCCTGTTCCATCATCCGCGCGTGACCGAGCGCGCGTTCAAGCCGGCCTACGACGCCATCGAATGGGAGGCCGGACCCGAAGCGCAGGAACTGTTTGCCGCGTGGTGCGAAGGGCGCACCGGCTATCCGCTGGTGGACGCGGCGATGCTGCAGCTGAACCAGACCGGCTACATGCATAACCGCCTGCGCATGGTGACCGCATGCTTCCTGATCAAGGATTTGGGGGTCGACTGGCGCTGGGGCGAGCGCTATTTTGCGCTGCTGTTAAATGACTATGATCTGTCGTCGAACAATGGCGGCTGGCAGTGGGCCGCGTCGACCGGGTGCGATGCGCAGCCCTACTTCAGGATTTTCAATCCGATTACGCAGTCCGAGAAGTTCGATGCGAAGGGCAAGTTCATCCGGCGCTATTTGCCGCAACTGGCAAAGCTGTCGGACAAGGAGATTCATGCGCCATGGCTGTCCGGGGGCGCGGCCAATTATCCGGGACCGATCGTGCAGCACGATGAGGCGCGCAAGAAGACCCTGGAGCGCTACGCCGTGGTGAAAATCCAGGCAGCTTGAATGAAAAAAACGCCCCGTTTCAATGGGGCGTTTTTATTTGCAGGCGACTTCGATTACTGGGTAACCGGCATCTCCCGCTTGAGCAAACCAGCAATGGCGGCCAGCAGCATGTCTTCCTGGAACGGCTTGCCGAAATACGCATTCACACCCAGGTCCAGCGCATAGTTCCTGTGCTTGTCGGCGGTGCGCGAAGTGATCATGATGATCGGCACGCCGGCCGTGCTGTCGTTGCCGCGGATATTGCGCGTCAGGTCGAAACCATCCATGCGCGGCATTTCGATATCGACCAGCATCAGGTCGGGCACGGTTTCCTGCAGGTGTTCCAGGGCGTCGACGCCATCCTTGGCCAGCATCACCTGGTAGCCTTCGCGCTCGAGCAGCCGCTGGGTAACCTTGCGCACCGTGAGCGAATCGTCGACCACCATCACCACAAAGTCGCGCGCCCTGGACTCGGGCGCCGCGGCAGCTGCGGCGATCGCGGCGGCAGGCTTTAACTGCGGATGCAAATCGATGTGGTGCGACAGCGCCACAGGATTCAAAATCAGGACGATCTCGCCCGAACCGAGCACCGTGGCGCCGGCAATGCCGATCATGCGCGAGAGCTGCGGGCCGATGTTTTTAATAACGACCTCGCGGTTGCCTTCGATATTATCGACCTGGATCGCCAGCCTGTCGCTGCCGTGCTTGAGCACCAGAACAGGGCAGGAACGCTGCACCATCGGATGCGCGTCGCCGTCCCCGAGCAGCGTGGGCAGGAAATGCAGCGCCACTTTCTGGCCCTGGAATTCGATGAAGCCCGCCTCGCGCGCCGCGTTCAATGGCGCTTCCTTAATCTGCAGCACCTGCTCGACCAGAATCGACGGCACCGCGTAAGTCTTGGCGCCGCTGTTGGTCAGCACCACCTGCGTGACCGACAGCGTGAGCGGCAGGTTGATCGTAAAGCGCGCGCCCTTGCCTTTTTCGGTGACGATCGACACGCGCCCACCCAGGGCGGCCGCCTCGGAACGGACAATGTCCATGCCCACGCCGCGTCCCGCCAGAGCGGTCAGCGAGTCCGCAGTCGAAAAGCCCGGCTCAAAAATCAGGTCGGCAGCTTCCGCGTCGCTCACCACCGCATCCTTGGCAACCAAGCCGTTCTCGCGTGCCTTCTCGCGGATCCGGTCCAGGTCAAGTCCGGCGCCATCGTCGTTGAACTGGATGACCACCTCGTTACCCTGCTGGCTGACCTGCACCAGCAATTCGCCGATGTCGGTCTTGCCGTTGGCGTTACGCTTGTCGCGCGACTCGATGCCGTGCACGATCGAGTTGCGCAGCAAGTGCTCGAATGGTCCCGCCATCTGCTCCAGAACGCTGCGGTCGATCTCCACGCCGCCGCCGCGAATATCCAGGTTGACCCGCTTGTCGATCTCTTTGGCGGTTTGGCGCGCCACCTTGAACAAGCGCTCGGACAGGCTGGAAAACGGCACCATCCGCACCCGCATCAGGTCACGCTGCAAGTCGCGCGTCAGGCGCGACTGCACCGTCAAGTCGTCGGTTGCCGAATCGACCGTGCGCGTCAAGCTTTCGTGGAACGACGCAACGTCGTTCACGCTCTCGGCCATCATCCGCGTCAATTCCTGCAGGCGGGTAAAGCGGTCGAACTCGAGCGGATCGAATTCGCGTTCGCTCGAAATCGACATGCGCGACGAGATCTGCGACTCGGCCTGCATCTCGACTTCGCGCAACTGGCGCCGCAGGCGGGCCAGATTTTCCGAAAAGTCCGACAGCGACGACTTGAGCGTGGACACCTGGTTTTCCAGTTTCGAACGCGTGATCGACACTTCGCCGGCCTGGTTGACCAGCCGGTCCAGAATGTCCGCGCGCACCCGCACCAGCGGCGTGCGCGCTTGGGCGGCGACCGCCTCGTCGGCAACCAGCGGCGCGGCGCCGGCCACGGGAGAAGCGCCGGGAACTGCGACCGGCTGCGGGTTTTGCAGCTGTTCAAACAGCAGCAGCGCGTGGTCGTAGTTGGCCATCAGTTCGTCGAACGCGGCCGGCGTCGATGTGCCGGCGTGGACCATGTTCTCGATCTGGGTTTCGATTTCGTGCGTGTGCTGACCGAGGCGCATGGCGCCCGCCATCCGCGCGCTGCCCTTGACGGTATGCAGGATGCGCAGCAGGCCCTTGGCCGGCGTGGTGTCGCCCGGCTGCTGCTGCCACTTGCGCAAGCCTTCGCCCAGTTCCGGGAGCAAGTCGGTCGCCTCCTCCAGGAACACCGGCAGCAAGTCGGCATCGAGGTCGTCGCCAAGCGGCACTTCGGCCACGGCGTTCTGCACGGCCGTGTCGCTGATCGCCGTTTCGGTCGCCAGCACTTCAGCGGCCAGCAGCTCGGGCTCGGAGATCAGCTGGGGCGCCGCAATGCGTTCAGGCGTGGCGATCGGCTCCGGCTCGGAGATCAGCTCCGGCACCAGTTCAGCCTCGTCATCCTCCTCGTCCATTGCCATCACGGGTTCAGGCAGTTCGGTGTACTCGATGACCGGGGCCGGGACCACCGTGCCGGAAGACGGCGACGCCAGATCCAGTTCAGCGTCGTCGAACGGCTCGTCCAACAGGTCGTACGCTTCGATCGGCGGATCGGACTGTTCGTCCGCCGGCGTTGCCTGGGCGACGATTTCCTCGAAATCGGGCACTTGATCGGCGGCCAAAGCTTCTTCCAGAACTTCCTCGGCGGCGAGGACTTCTTCGGCGGCGAGCACTTCTTCGATGTCAGGGACGTGCTCGGCCGGTTCGGCGGTCACGCTCTCGAGCGTCTCGGCGAACAGCGTATCCATCCCTTCCGGCTCGTCGGCAACGCTCACTTCGGAACTTTCGGCGCCGACGTAGACGGCCGACTCTTGCTCGACCAGGCGCTCGCGCAGCTTGTTCAGGCGCGCCACCAGGCCCGGATTGGGCTCGGCGATTTCACCCAGCGCAAAGCCTTGCAGCATCTCACGCGCGCAGTCGACGGTCTCGTCGAGCAAATCGCGCTCGGACGCGTCGAGCACCGGCGCCGGTGTGTCGAGCGCCATTTCAAGCGCATGCGCAATCTCGCACAGGGCCGCGAAACCGACGGTGGCCGAGGTGCCACCCAGGGTATGGGCCGCCTTCAGTGCCTGCGGCGTCACCAGGCGATGCGGCTCGTGGCGCCACTCGCTGAAATCTTGGGTCAGCAGGCGGACGATTTCGTCGGTCTCGGCCAGGTAGATATTATACAGCGGCAGCGGAATTTCAAGCGTGCCGATGCGCTTCGTGTTGTCGTCCACCGGCGGCGTCGGACGCACCATGCCGGGAAACTCGATCACGTTGCCGGTGCCTGGAATGGCGAAGCTGACAGGCTCCTCGACGGCCGGCTCGACCGACGCTTCTTCAACGGCATCGGCAACTTCGGTCACCTCGGCAGCTGCGATCACATCCGCAACTTCGGTCACTTCGGCAGCTTCGGTCACTTCGGCAGCTTGCAGCGTCTCGGCCGCGTCCTCGATGTCGTGCACCGCTTCCACGTCGCCAGGCTCGGAGGCAAACGTCAGTTCTTCCGCATCCACGAAGAATGGCTCTTCAAGGTCGGCATCGAACGGCAGTTCGGCGACCATTTCTTCTTCGGGCGAGACATCGACAGGATCATGGGCCAGCTCATCAGCCACCTCAGCGCCCAGCAGCGCTTCCTGCGGATCGTCGTCGAGCAGCAGCGGCGCTTCGGTCACTTCTTCAAGCACCGGCACTGCAAACGGATCGATCAGCTGCGGCAGGTCGACTGCTTCGGCAACGATCTCGATTTCCGCTTTGGCCGGCGCTTCGATCGTAAACGGCGCGCCGTCGAGCATGCGGGTGGCCGCGGCCACCAGAACTTCGCTGCTGCGCGGCGAGTGGCCGCTGGCGGCCAGTTCGTCAACCCACAAGGTCATGTCGGCACTTGCCCAGCCGAGCAACGCCAGCAGGTCGGGCGTTGCTTCGCGCCCTTCCGACAACCACAAATTCATGACTTTTTCAACCAGGGCCGCGCCCACGCCGAAATTGTTCAGGCCGACCATGCGCCCGCTGCCCTTGAGGGTGTGGAATGCGCGCCGCACGACCGTCATCGTTTCCTGGTTCGACGGCTGCGCTTTCAGGCGCGGCAGCGTGGCGCTGACCAGCTCGAGCACTTCCTGCGCTTCCATGATGAAAATTTCGAGCAGTTCGGCTTCGACTTCGCCTTCAACCTGCATGGGTGGTGCGCCCATGATCGCTGGCGCAGCCGCTGTGGCAGGAGCTGCGGGAGTTTGCGCCGCCGGCTCGGCCGGCGCCACGGGCGCGTCGACCGGCGCAATAACGCTCACGCTCACGCTCACCGGTTCCTCGATCACGATCACCGCTTCCGGCTCGAACGCGGTTTCGCCCGACGGTTTTTCAAACGGCACTTCGCGCAGCATGCCTGCTTCGCGGTCGAACGCAAAACGCTCTTTGGCCGCATCAAAATTCTTGGCCAGCATGTCGACGAAAAAGCCCAGCGCGCCGATGTTCTGGGCGATGTTCTGCAGCGACGCCGCTTCCTGTTCCGGGCTGCCTTCGCCCGCAGCCAATACCCGCACCGCTTCCTTGACGTGCAGCGCGGCGCGCATTGCGTCTTCCTGGTCCAGGATCGCGACCGCGCCTTGCAGCTGGTGCAGCACCGGATCGATCTGGCTCAGCGTGGCGCGCTTGGCGCTGTCCGCATAGTAATCGTCCAGCACCTTTTCAACCTGGCGCAGGCCGTTTTTCATTTCGGCGGCCAGCACGGCCACGGTATGAAACTGCTGGATCTGGCGCGACAGGTCGCCCTGCCACTGCGGCGCGTCCGGCGGCGTCTGGCCGGCGGCCAGCGCCAGCAGGCGCACGCCCACAATGTCGGCGTTCGCATCGAAGTCGTCCGGCAACTGGCGGATCTGGTCCAGGCCATTTTCGACGAACAGCATGGCCGTAGCCATCTCGAGGTTAAATTGCGGTTTGCGCCCGATTGTCTTGACGTCCGTGTTGGCCCGTACCAGTTCGGCCTGCAGGCGCGCCAAGGCCGGCGCGCCAAGCTTCTGGCCGGCGGCAGCTACGATGGCCAGCAATTCCTGGAATTCCGCTTCCAGCGCTTCGTCCAGTTCCGACGAAAGCTTGTCCCAGATGACGGTGGCGCGCGCCAGGGCTTCCTTGGCGCTTTTCAGCGCTTCCGGATCGATGCGGCCATAGCGTTTGGTCTCGTAATTGCCCGGAATGACGCCTTCAAGGCGGTAAGCCGTGCGCAAGGCTTGCGCCGTGAGCGACGGTTTGGCTGCGGCCGCGATGAAAAACAGCGCGTCGCGCATCATCGCTTCGGGCAGGCTGCCTTCGCCCTGGGTCAGGCGGCGAATCTGCAGGTTGATCAGGCCGAACAGCTGCTTGGTGTAGAGCGTGCTTCCCAACTGGCCTTTGGCAACCAGTTCGGCAAAGCTTTGCATGGCGACCCAGAAGGTGCGCCCGGCCGATTCCTTTTGCGCCGCCGCGATCAGCGCGATGGCTTCCTGCATGGCCGCTGCATTGGCTTGCTGCGAGGCGGCGTCGGTGCTCTTGATGAATGGGAGCAGCGCCTTTTCAAAGCGCGCGCGGCAGGCTGCGTAGTCGGGCTGGGTGGCAGGCGCTGCGTGCTGCGGCAGCACGGCGGCCAGCGACAGGTCGGGGAAAAACAGGTCGGCCGGGTGAATGCGCGCCGCGCCCAGTTTTTCCTGGACGTCGCGGTAATAAGGGAACAGGCGCGCCGGCTGCTGGTCGGCGCCCGAGAGCAGCTCTTCGAGGTATTCGATGACTGCCTGGTAGACGGCGGTGACGACCTGCGCGTTCTCGCGCGTGCACGGCAGCAGGGCATCGCGGAAGCGGTCGAGCGCTTCCTCGGCCACGGCGGTCATGACGCCGACGCCGTCGACGTCGACCATCTGCAAGGCCCCGTGGGCCTGGTGCAAGTATGCTTTCGCATGCTTGAGTGAGTCTGCCTGGGCGTCGTCGTTCAGGGATGTGGCGTCATTGAGCGCCGCGCCGGACTTGCCCAGCGCTTCACGGATTTCGCCCATCACCCAGCCGAGCGGCCCAGTGTCAAATTGGGGCGCGTGCGAAAAATCAGTCATCGTTTTGCTTACCTTGAGTTCAATCGGGCCGCCATGGCGAACTATGAAAGATCAAGCAAGAGCGCCTGCCGTAGCCTGCAAGGCGGGGCAGGCGCTCCTGGTCGATCCGTCGTTGACGTGTCAGGCGATTACGCGGAATCGCGATACCGAGTTTTTCAGTTCTTGCGCCAGCAGCGAGAGCTGGCGAATCGAGTTTGCAGTCTGCTGCGTACCGTCCTGCGTGCTTTCGGTCACCGACAGAATGTGCTGAATGTTGTGGGCCACGCCGTTGGCCGACGTTGCCTGCAGCTCCGTTGCGAACGAAATGCCCTGAATCAGTTCGGCCAGACGGTTCGACACGCGCGAGATGTCCGACAGTGCGGCGCCCGCAGCATCCGACAGCTTGGCTCCCTCGACCACACCTTGCGTCGATTTTTCCATCGCGGCCACCGCATCGTGGGTATCGGTCTGAATGGTACGCACCAGCGCGCCAATCTGTTTTGCCGCGCCGGCCGAACGTTCCGCCAGTCGCTGCACCTCTTCCGCAACCACCGAGAAGCCGCGTCCTGCTTCGCCGGCCGATGCCGCCTGAATTGCCGCGTTCAGCGCCAGCACGTTGGTCTGCTCGGTAATGTCGGAAATCAGCTCGGTGATCTCGCCAATCTCTTGCGACGATTCGCCCAGGCGCTTGATGCGCTTGGAGGTTTCCTGGATCTGCTCGCGAATTTCGTGCATACCCTTGATCGCGTTTTCCACGGCGGTCGAACCCTGCTGCGCCGCAACCACGGACTGGCGCGCCACTTCGGCCGATTCGTTGGCCGACTTCGACACGTCGGTAATTTCGCTTGCCATCTTCAGCACCGTCTCGGAAGCATCCTGGATCTCGCGCGACTGCTGTTCGGTCGCCGCCAGCAGCTCGGTCGAAATGTTCTGTGCGTTGCCGGACGCCGACGTCACCTGCTCGGCCGTTGTGGTCACGCGCTCCACCAGGCCGCGCAATTCCTCGACCGTGTAGTTGACCGAGTCGGCAATCGCGCCGGTGATGTCTTCGGACACCGTTGCGTGCACCGTCAAGTCGCCGTCCGCCACTTCCTGCAGCTCGTTCATGAGGCGCAAAATAGCTGCCTGGTTCTGGTCGTTGGTTGCTTTCGCTTCTTCTTCCTTGGTCTGGGCCAGCTGGCGCATGGTGTCAGCTTCCTGGCGCCGGCCTTCCGCAGCGCGGGCCCGGGTGCGTGAGTCTTGCAGCATGATCTTACCGATGGCGAAAGCGACGGCGGCGGTGAACAGGGCTGCGGCGGCCATCAGCAGGAACCAGCCGCCCAGCGAATCTTGCTCCTGGCGGAAAGTGGTCTGCACCGTGGTCAGCAGCTTTTTGACTTCTTCGTTCTCGTAGAAGATCGACAGCTCGGCGCCTTTGGCGGCCGTAAACTTGGGCAGGTTGTCGAGCACCGAGGTGATCAGCTTGTGGTAGGCGTCGAACTTGTTCTTGATTTCGCCTAGCAGCGCGCGCATTTCAGGATCGCGTACCGCATTTAACTGCATCGTCTCGTTACCATTCAAAAAGCCGTCGATGGTGGTGCGGAACGTGGTGGCGTCGCGGCCCAGCTGGAATGCCGTCTCGGGACGAATACCACCCGAAGTCAGGAACTCGCTGGCGCTGCGCGAGAGGCGCTGGGTCAGCATGGTCATGCGGCCGATGGCGGCCAGTTCGCGTGGCGTGGCGCCCTTCTGGACCTTTTGGTTCAGCAGTTCTTCGGTCATCGACAGCAGTTCCGGCGACAGGATGTCGAGTTGACGCAGGATCTTTTCAAAGCCGGTCAGCTCGGGCTTCATCTTCATGATGGTGCCGGCCGCGTTGTCGGTGCTGATCCACTTGCTGCGGGCGGCTCCCAGCATCTTCTTCATGCTGTTAGGGGCCGACGGCACGCTGGCGCCGCCGAATTTGCCGCCCTTTTCGAGCAGGTTCAAGTCGCTGTTGAGCATCGCGCGGCTCTCTTCAAGCTGCGCAAACGCTTCCGGGTTACCCTGGATCGCGTTAGGCGCCGCTTTACCGATTCGCTGCGAGTGCATCAGCGCGTCCGACGCAATCTGCGTCTGGTCGGACGAGGTGGCGTTGGCGCGGGCGTTCATCCACAGCGCCAGCACCGTCACCAAAACGCTCACGCCAAAGACGATGAACAGGATGCGCAGCTGGCGCGGCAGCGACAGCTCGCCGATGAAGGGCAGTTTGATGTCGGAGTCGCCGTCGTCGTCCAGGGTCACGGCGCTGCTGCCGAAGTGCGATGGCGCCTCGTCAACCGGAGCGGTGACGGTGTCGCCGAAGCCGCCATTCGCGTAGGCCGCGGGGGGCGCATCGTACGGCGCCGGCACCTGGGCCGGCACGTGCGCCAACCCGTGCGCCGCCTCGTGGCCCGGCTCGTCGCCGGAGCCCAGTTCAGGTCCGAATTCGGTGTCGGGGGCCGCCAGCACGCCCACATTGTCGTCACCACCCTTGGGGGCCAGCCCCAGCGAACTCTTCCAAGCAAATCCCATTACAGCTCCCAATCCCTAAGGTAGATATGGATACCACGCGTGCGTGGTTTAAAATCCGACGTGCAAAAAGCGTGTTTCGGCAACCAGCGCCGCCAAGTCGAGCGGCGTCCATTCGACGGCGTCGGCGTCGCGCAGCCGCTCGCCCGAGGTCTCCATGCCGGCCGCATGGCGCAGGCCGTACACGCGCGAGACCAACAGGGCGCAGTTGAAACCGAGACCGTTGGCAAACGTAATGAGGCGGCTGTCGGAACCGATCGCCGTCTCTGAATCCATCTGGTAGCGCGCCAGGTCGATCACGCTAATCAGGTTACCGCGCACATTGGCCAGGCCAAGGTACCAGCTCTGGGTCAGCGGGACGACCGTCACCGACGGCACCGGGACGATTTCGCCGACCTGCGTCAGGTCGAGCAGAAAGCGCTCGGGGCCCATTTGCACGCCGAGCTGGTTGACGCGGGCGCCGGCATTGTTGCGCGCCGCCTGCATGCGTTCGAGCAGCTGCACCTGGTACTGGCGCAAACGGGTACGCCGGCCGGCCCCATCGGACTGGACGGCTCTCTGTGGCGTGCTGTGGGCGGCAGCGCTCATGGGATCAGACGTTGAGTGCGGCGATTTTCGCCAGCAGCAGTTCAGGGTCGACCGGCTTGACCAGGTACTCGCGCGCGCCCTGGCGCAAGCCCCAGACGCGGTCCGTTTCCTGGTTTTTCGACGAGCAGATAATGATCGGCACGTCCGCCAGTTCCGGGTCTTTCGAGATGGCGCGCGTGACCTGGAAGCCGTTCGCTCCCGGCATCACCACGTCCATCAGGATCAGGTGCGGCTTGTCGGCCTTGATCTTGATGAAGGCTTCTTCGCCATTGTCGGCGGTGGTGACGGTAAAACCGTTCTTGACCAGGATGTCGGTCAGGTAGTAACGCTCTGTAGGAGAGTCGTCGACGATAAGAATTTTTGTAATGGCCACGGGGTTCTCCAGGATTATTTTGACGCGTCGGCGGTGTGCTCGCGCACAGCGGCCAGCAGGCTGTCTTTGCTAAAAGGTTTGGTAAGGTAGGCCGAGGAACCAACCATGGCGCCGCGGGCGCGGTCGAACAAGCCGTCTTTCGAGGAAAGCATCACGACCGGCGTGGCGTGAAACTTCGCGCTCTTTTTGATCAGGGCGCAGGTCTGGTAACCATCCAGGCGGGGCATCAAAATGTCGCAGAACACCAGCGCAGGATGGTGGTCGTTGATCTTGGCCAGAGCGTCGAAGCCATCGTCGGCCAGCACAACCTGATAGCCGGCCTGCGTGAGAAAAATCTCTGCGGAGCGACGAATCGTGCTGCTGTCGTCGATCACCATGATTTTCAAGACTGTGGTTTGCGGCGTCATTGTCATTTTCAGTTTACTCGGCGTGAAACTGAACGATACCATAGGGCAAGCAACTTGTGCGATATCTGTTGCATTCATTCAACTTCTGTATTAAAAACGCCGCGTTCCAATTAGATAACTGTCATTTCGAAATCGTCCTTGCGGGCGCCGCACTCCGGGCAGGTCCAGTTCATCGGCACATCTAGCCAGCGCGTTCCCGGCGCGATGCCTTCGTCGGGCAAGCCGTGTTCTTCCTCGTAGACCCAGCCGCAGATCAGGCACATCCAGGTCTGGAATGGGGTGGCGCGCGCGCCGCTGCTATCAATACTACTCACGTTGTCGTTCCTTCTATCTAGTAAAATGCGGGCAATCAGGTATCTTAATCTACCAGTCGTGCAAATCCAAACAACTCCCCTTATCCTTACATTCGGCGTCTCCGATCCGGTCGGCGCCATCGGCATCCAGGCCGACCTTGCCGCCTTTGGCGCGCTCGGTTGCCATGGCCTGTCGGTCACCACCGGCCTGTTGATCGCCGACAGCGCGCGCGTCGAAGACACTTTCGATATCGAAGCCGACTGGCTGGTCGACCAGGCCCGCCTGATCCTCGAAGACATGCCGGTGGCCGCCTTTAAGGTGGGCGCCCTGACCAGCATCGAGCAGGCCACGGCGATCGCCGAAATCGTCTCCGACTATCCGGACGTGCCGCTGATCCTCGATCCATTTTTGTCCAGCCTGCCAGACTCCGGCCTGTCCGACGACGACATGCTGATCGCGATTCGTCAGATCCTGGTGCCGCAAACGACGATTTTGTTATTGTCGCAAGTGGAGCTGGCGCGCATGGCCGAAACGTGGCGCGAAGGCGGCGCCGACATGTTGCTGGAAGACGTGGCCGAGCTGACCGGCGACGGCTGCGGCTACGTGCTCGTCACTTCAACCTGCCTGGCCGGCGGCGCCAACCCGGCCCTGCGCGCAAATACTTTGTTCAACGACGAGGGCGTGTGCGCCAGCTTCGAGTGGCGCCACCTGCCTGGCCCGTTCACGGGGGCCGGCAGCACCATGTCGGCGGCGATCGCCGCGTTCATGGCGCACGGTTTGGAACCAATGGACGCGGTCCGGCGCGCGCAGGAGTACACTGCCTCGGCACTGGCGCATGCCCAGCGTTTCGGCATGGGGCGCCTGATACCCAACAAATTTTTTGCCCATACTTTTCACGGATCGACTACGTCATGACCATTCCCGACACTTCCCGCAACGACACGCTGTTCGCGCGCGCCCAGAAGACGACGCCGGGCGGCGTCAACTCGCCCGTGCGCGCCTTTAAATCCGTGGGCGGCACGCCGCGCTTTATCACGCGCGCCGAGGGCCCCTACTTCTGGGACGCCGACGGCAAGCGCTATATCGACTACATCGGCTCGTGGGGCCCTGCCATCGTCGGCCACGCCCATCCCGAGGTGGTGACGGCGGTGCAGCAAGCGGCCGCGCGCGGCCTGTCGTTCGGCGCGCCGACCGAAGGCGAAGTGCTGATGGCCGAAGAAATCTGCCGCCTGGTGCCGTCGATCGAGCAGGTGCGGCTGGTCTCGTCCGGCACCGAGGCCACCATGAGCGCCCTGCGCCTGGCGCGCGGCGCCACGGGGCGCGACAAGATCGTCAAGTTCGAAGGCTGCTACCACGGCCACGCGGACTCGCTGCTGGTCAAGGCCGGCAGCGGCCTGCTCACCTTCGGCAACCCGACCTCGGCCGGCGTGCCGGAAGACTTTGTCAAGCACACGCTGGTGCTTGACTACAACAACGTGGCGCAGCTCGAAGACGCTTTTGAAACCATGGGCGAGACCATCGCCTGCGTGATCGTCGAGCCGGTGGCCGGCAACATGAACTTGATTCGCGCCACGCCCGAGTTTTTGCTCACCATGCGCGAGCTGTGCACGCGCCATGGCGCAATCCTGATCTTCGACGAAGTCATGTCCGGCTTTCGGGTGGCGCTGGGCGGCGCGCAAGCGCTGTACGACATCACGCCCGACCTGACGGCGCTGGGCAAGGTGATCGGCGGCGGCTTGCCGGTGGCCGCCTTTGGCGGGCGCGCGGAACTGATGCAGCACATGGCCCCGATCGGCGCGGTCTACCAGGCCGGCACCTTGTCGGGCAATCCGGTGGCGGTGGCGGCGGGCATGGCCACGCTCAAGCTGATCCAACAGGAAGGCTTTTACGAGCAGTTGACGGCGCAGACGGCCAAGCTGGCGGCCGGTCTGGCGGCGGCGGCGGCCGAGGCAGGCGTGACTTTCTGCGCCGATTCGGTGGGCGGCATGTTCGGGATTTACTTCAGCGAAGACGTGCCGGGCACCTATGCCGAGATGATGGCGGGCGACAAAACGCGCTTCAATGCGTTTTTCCACGCCATGCTCGACGAAGGCGTGTATTTTGCGCCGGCCGCGTTCGAAGCGGGGTTTGTCTCGGCGCAGCACGACGACGCGGTGATTGAAGAGACCATCGACGCGGCGCGCAGGGTGTTTGCGAAACTGAAATAAGGATCAAGATGGCGCCGTTGCAACAGTGTTGCGAGGGCGCCATCTGGTGTTAAATGACTAATGGAATGCGCAGCATGATATTGCCGAATAGCAATATTTAAAGCATTGAATGGCTCTGCAGATCCGCCCATCCTGAGGACGGACCCAGCTCCCCGCAATTTATTTTGCTGTGCCGGTAATTAGCGCAGCCAGCCCCGCCGGCGAAAATACCAGAACGGCGCAATGGCCGACGTCACCATCAACAGCAATGACAGCGGATAGCCGAAACGCCAGTCCAGCTCCGGCATGATCTTGAAATTCATACCGTACAAACTGGCGATCAGGGTCGGCGGCAGGAAGGCGACCGAGGCCACCGAGAACATCTTGATGATCTTGTTCTGGTTAATGTTGATAAAACCGACCGTGGCGTCCATCAGGAAGTTGATCTTGTCGAACAAAAAGGAAGTGTGGCCGTCGAGCGACTCAATGTCGCGCAAAATCTGGCGCGCTTCCTCGAACTGCTCGGCATTGAGCAAGCGGCCGCGCATCAGAAAGCTGACGGCGCGCCGCGTATCCATCATATTGCGCCGGATCCGGCCATTCAAATCCTCCTCGTGCGCGATCGAATTGAGGGCCGCCGCAGCGTCCTGGTCGGTAAATTCCTTTTGCAGCACACGCTGGCTGACGCCTTCCAGGCTCTCGTAAATACCTTCGAGCGCATCGGCCGAATACTCGGCGTCGGTGGCGTACAGGTCGAGCAGCACGTCCATGTAGTCGGCGATGGAACCGGGCCGCGAGCGTGCGCGCATGCGCACCAGCCGGAACACGGGCAAGTCGTCGGTATGGACCGAAAACAGCATTTTGCGGGCCAGGATGAAGGCGACCGTGACCACGCGCGACGGGCCGTCGTCTTCCTCCAGCAAAAAGTCGGTGCGCAGGTGCAAGTCGCCGTTTTCCGCTTCGTAGTAGCGGGCCGACGCTTCGATATCCTTGACTTCATCTTCGCCGGGCAAAATCACGCCGTAGATGGTCTTGACCCAGGCCCGCTCGTCGTCGTTCGGATCGGTCAGGTCGACCCATACCGGCGCGACGCTTTCCAGGTCTTCCCGGCTTTCGATCGGAACCTGGTTGAGACGGCCATTTTGTAAGACGAATACGTTGATCATGCGCTTTTCTCGGCCGGGATTCAAAACAGCGCAAGTGTACCCGTAAGCCCTGGGGCCGACCACCCCGAAACGAACATTTCGCTCTACTGCAACTGTTTTTCGATCATTTTGTCGATTGCCGCGTTGGACGTGGCGTGCCCGGCCGGCGTGACCGGCGCCTTGACTGCCTGCGCAACATTGCCTTCCCGGATGACGACCAGCTTGGTGCTCTTGTTGGTGTCGGGACAATCCGTGTTGGAAATGACCTTCTTGCCATGAATGACGCAGCTTTTCATGCGGCTGTCGACGCCGGTCACGCTGTCGCGGGCCGCTTGCAGCGCCTGTTGCGCGCCGCTGTCGGCAGCCAGTTTTTTTGCCTCGTCGGCGCCGGCGGCGAACAGGTTGCGCTCACCCTTCATCGACATCAGGGCGGCCATGGCCAGCGCCGCCGCAGCGGCCGAGATAATGGCGACCCAGTAAAGACTGAGCGCGCCGCGTTGACGATATAACATGGACAGCCTCTGCGATGAAGTTAAGGGAGTTCGGACGCAGCCATGCGCCGAACGATCAAATTGGTGCGCCGCGCCAGGTAGCTGGTATCGCGGTGCTTGTCGTAAAAGCGCGGATTGGGCAGCATTACCGCCAGCCTGGCCGCCTGCGCCGAGCCCAAGGCTGCGGCGCTGGTATGGTAGTAGTAGCGCGCCGCCGCTTCGGCGCCGAAAATGCCGCTGCCGTATTCCACCACGTTCAAGTACAGCTCCAGAATGCGGCGCTTGCTGAGCACTGATTCAAGCATGTAGGCGATGACCAGTTCCTGGCCCTTGCGAACATAGCTGCGCGAGCCGGACAAAAACAGGTTTTTGGCCAGCTGCTGGGTGATGGTGGAGCCGCCGCCCACCACCTTGTGGCGCTTGTTGTTGCGCTCGTAGGCTTTTTGCAGCGCTTCCCAGTCGACGCCGTCATGGTCGGCGAAATTGGCGTCTTCCGAGGCGATCACCGCGCGTTTCAGATTGGGCGAAATGCGCTCGTAGGCAACCCACTCGTACTTGAGCTGTGCGTTCGGGTTCTTTTCGCGCAGGGAGGCGAGCTGGTCGCTCATCATGTTGGTCTGATGCGGGTTGAACCGCGCATACCAGCACACCATCAGGAAAAAATAGAGCTGGACGGCAAATAGGATCAGCAACGTTCCCAGCAGCAGCATCAGGATCGGGCGGCGAGCGGGTTTGCCCCGGCTCATAGGGACGAGCGCATCTGTTCCAGGACCATGGCTGTCTCGGGGCGCACGCCGCGCCAGATGGCGAAAGCTTCCGCCGCCTGCTCAACGAGCATGCCCAAGCCGTCGCGCGCGGTGGCGCCGTGGGCGCTGGCAAAATCCATGAACACGGTCGGCTCTTTCCCGTACATCATGTCGAGCGCGAGCGTAGCGCTGGTAAATACCGTGGCGGGCAGCGGCGGCATGGCCGCGCTCAGGCTGGCCGAAGTGGCGTTGACCACCAGGTCGAACGGTCCGTCCAGATCGGCAAATTCGCAGGCCGACAGCAGGCCGCTCTGCCCCGCAAAATGCTGGACCAGCGCATCGGCCGTGGCGCGGGTACGATTGGCAATGACCAGCTGTGCGGGGCTTTCGCCCAGCAACGGCAGCATGGCGCCGCGCGCCGCGCCGCCCGCGCCCAGCAGCAGCACGCGCTTGCCGGCAATTGAAAAGAGCGCATTGCGCACGATATCGTTCACCAGGCCGGCGCCGTCGGTGTTGTCGCCGGCAATGGCGCCCTCGGTGAAGCTGAGCGTGTTGACGGCCCAGGCCGCCTGGGCGCGGGCGCTTAGCGTCGTCGCCAGCGCGGCCGCGTCGAGCTTGAAGGGAACGGTGACGTTGGCGCCCCGGCAGCCGGAGGCGATCAGCGCGGCGACTGTGGCGGCAAAACCGTCCAGCGGCGCCAGGCAGCGCTCGTACACCATATCCTGCCCCGTTTGCAGCGCAAACGCGGCGTGGATGGCCGGCGACTTGCTATGGGCGATCGGATTGCCGATGACGCAATAAGGGGCGATCTTCGGGCTCACTTGGCGCCACTCAATTCAGCCTCGAGCTTTTCTTCCCGGGTAAAGTTAAAGCGCGTGATGATGACCCACAGGTCATCCTTGTCGGTCGAGAGCATCTTGGGCGGGAAGCGGCCGAACGGGGCCGAGCGGCGCACGATGGCCAGCGCCGCTTTGTCGAGTTCGGCGTTGCCGGAGCTCTTTTCCACCCGCACGCCGCCATCCTTCATGTAGATGCTGCCATCCTGAAAGATGGGAATATAGACGACCAGCTCGCCGTACATTTTCTTGCCGTTTTTTTGGGGAAAGTTGAGCGTGCCGACTTCCTCGACCTTGCGCTGCATTTCCTTGTAATACTGGGCGTAACCGACTTCGCGCGTGCTCGGCGTGATGAACGTCTTGCGCGGACGCTTGTTCTGGTCCTCGATGCGCTGGTCGATTTCGGCGGCGGTGCGGGCGATGGCCTTGCTGCTGTCGAGCATATCGTTCCCGGTGCGGGCCGGGTCCGGCTTGTCTTTTTCGGTGATGCGCGCTGCGTTGAAGTTCGATGCGCGGCTGCGCGTGAGCAGGTTTTGCTGCTGCTCTTCGAGTTCGGCGACGCGGCGCTGGGTGGCTTTCACGGAGTCGCCCACCTCCATGCGGCGCATGTCCGGCAGCGGCGACTTGGAGCGGCCGGCGTCGGCCTGGCCGCCGCCGTCGAGATTGGCCTGGGCCAGCGCGTCCGCGTTGAGCGGCGCCTTGGCGTGCTTGGCGTTAACCAGGATGACTTCGAGGCCCGGGTCGGCCGGTTTCACCTCGAACACTTCAGGGGCGACGAAACGCACGGTCAACAAGGCAGCGTGCAGCGCAACGGAGGCTGCGACGGCGATAGTGAGCGGACTGAGTTGGCTAAAGTGCTTCACGCGATAACGGGAATGAACTGTTGTATCAAGGAACGGCCATTTTACATACTAATAGCCGGGATGGGGATGCTGTGTGGGCACAGTGGTGGGGGAAGGGGCGCCAGGGCTTTTTTAGACCGGGGTGACGGAGTGATATGGGGCCGGTGGCGACTTTTGGCGCAATGCGCTGGCGCTTTTCCGCCCTACGGTCCGAGGCAAACGTAACCGTTAGGGCGGAAAAGCGGCAGCGCATTGCGCCATGCGTCGTCCGTAGGGCGGAAAAACGAAGTGCATTCCGCCAAGCGTCGCCTGCGACCTACGGCGCTTCACCCTCCGGCTGAGGCGCAACCACCGCCACCACACCCTCGGCCTCGACCGCTTCCTCGGCCGCTGCCTGCCCGCTGTCTTCTTCCTCGTATTCCAGATCGGCGTCGGCCGCCGCGGCGGCCACTTCCAGCAAGCGCGCCTCGATCGTCAAGTCCACCTCGTCCCAGCGCAAGATATCGAGCTTGACCTGCGCCCCGCGCGCCACCGGCGGCATGCCCGGCAGCCGGACGATCAGTGGAATGTCGGCCAAACGCAGCACTTCATCTTTCAACACCACCGCCTCCACCTTCCGCTCATCTTGCTGCCCCAGCCAGCGCAGGCACCAGTAGCGCTCCATGTTTTGCTGATGGTCGTTGTAGGCGCCATACGCCGCGTCGAACGCCGACACGATCGCAAACAGGTTCGCGTCGCGCGGCTTGAACGGGGCCACCAGCGGCGCGGTCACGCCATGCCCGGCGCAGGCCAAAATCTGCCACTGGTTCACCAGGTCCGTGTAGCGGCGCAAGGGCGAGGTACTCCACGCGTACTGGTCCACGCCCAAACCCTGGTGCGGCGCGGCATGGGTCACCATGCGCACCTGCATCTTGGCCGCCCAGCCACCCACGCCTTGACCTTGCGAGCGGTAAATGCCCGGCACGCCGCTGTCGTGCATCAGCTTGCCCCAGGTGCTGTTGGCAAAAATCATCAGCTCGGCGACGATCTTGTCGAGCGGGGCGCCGCGCTTGCGCCGCACCACCGAGACCACGTCGTCATCCACATAAAAATTGAAGTCGACGCGATTGTTTTGCTCAGGCTTCAAGCCAAATTGCTCGCGCTTTTTCATGCGCCCCGCTTCCAGCTGCAAGGCCCATTGCCACAGCACGGCCAGCTCGGCCTTGTGCGGATACTCGCCTTCGCCGCTGGCCAGCGTCTCTTCATTAACCAGCTCGTCCAGGTCGTTATGGCGCAAATTGCTCTTGATCGGCACCATTTCAGCGCGCGTGACGGTCGACTTCACGCTCCAGTCGGCCGGGTCGAGCGTGGCATACAGGCACAGCGCCGGGCACGTCTTGCCCTCGGCCAGCGTAAAGGCATTCACGACTTCATCCGGCAACATGGTGATCTTGTCGCCCGGCATGTAGACGGTGGACATGCGGCTGCGCGCCATCTTGTCGACCGCGTCGTCCGGTTTGATGCCAAGACCGGGCGCGGCAATGTGGATGCCGACCCGGATCATGCCGTCGGGCAGCGTGACGACCGAGAAGGCATCGTCGATTTCGGTGGTGGTAACGTCGTCGATCGAGAACGCGGCCACGTCGGCCAGCGGCAAGCCGCCCGGCGTGGCGGGTACGGGCACGTTGGGGAAACCGGCGCCGCGCGGGAAATTGTCGAACAAAAAGCGCGCCATGTGCAACTCTTTAGCTGAAGCAATGGCGCCGGTGGCCAGCATCAGGCGCGGCGCGCTGGTGTGCAGTTCGTTGCAGGCCGCGTCCAGCGCCTTGTATTCGAGACTGTTCTTGTCCGGTTTAAACAGCAACTGGTGCACCAGCGGCGTCATCGCGTCGGGCATCTGGTTGTTTTTTAGCATCTCGACATAAGCATCCTGGATCAGCCCCTGCTGCCGTTTCTTTTCAATGCCGGCCTGCGCCGCGCGCAGCGACGCTTCCGGCGCGGCCTTGTAGCGCCCGCGTCCTTTTTTGTAAAAGTAGATCGGTGCGCCGTGCAGCGCCAGAATCAGCCCGGCAGCCTCGAACGGTTGCGGCGCATGGCCGAAGTATTCGGCGCCCAGCTCGGCAAAGCCAAACTCTTCCTGGCCCGCCACTTCCCACAGGAACTCGAAGTCCACGTCGGCGGCGATCGCCTTGGCCGCGTCCAGCAATTCCTGGGCGGGCGGCTTTTCATACTGGACCAGCACGTCTTTGACCTTGACCTTGGTGCGCTTGCCACTTGGCATTTCAACCTGATACGCCTCGCCAGCTTGCGACAGCACGGTGCCGACCTTGAAGTCGCCGGATTCTTCGAAAAATAGATTCATTGTTTACTTTGTGTTGTTACTTTGTTTGGTCGGTGTGCACGCTGCCAGTTCCAGGACCGCGGGCAAAAATACCTCGGTCACCAGCAGCGTTCCTCGATGGCGGCGATACAGGCAGCGCCGCGCAAAAAAAATCGTGTCTTCAGTTACGCCCAGCGCCGCGCGGGCGCGCTGCATCAGCGGGTGGCCGGCGCGGATGCGGGCAAATTCCAGTTCGCCCCGGACCACGCGCGGGTCATAAAACAAGGTGCTGCCAAGGGAGCGTTCGCCCAGCGCGTTGAACAATGGCCAGTCGGCGGCGGTGGCCGACATCGGCACCACCGTATGCGCGAACACCACCGGCGCGCCGTCGCAGCGCAGCAGCACTTCGCGCTCCCATACCCGCCCGGGGCGCTGCATGCCGATCGCGCGCGCCTCGTCGAACAGGCAGCGCGCGGTGCGCTGGTGCAGCCGCTGGACCCGGAAAGCAGTGCTGTGCGCGGTGAGGCGCGCGGTCAGCGAACCGCCGGCCGTCAGCCAGGCGCGCATCGCCCCCGGCGCATTGACGGCGTTAACGTGACCATGCCAGCGGGCCTGGCGCAGCGTGGCCACGCTCACAGGGTGGGGCCCATCGGCAGGCAGAATGCCAGCACCTCGTCGACATAGGCGGAAAACTCGGAAATGGCGTGGTCGCTCCCGTCGATCACGTGCCTGCGCGCGCCCTCGTAATGGGCCAGCATGGTGCGGTAGTCGAGCACTTCGTCGCCGCTCGCGGCCAGCAGGTAGTAGCGTTCAGGCTGCGTGATGCGTTCGACCTTGAGCGCGCGCAGCTCGTCAAAATATTCGGCCTTGAATTCGAACGGTTCGTCGGAGTGGTACTGCGTGGTGACCAGCGCATGGCCGTCCAGGCTTGCGAGCGGATCGACCGCGGGGTTGAGCAGCACCGCGCGGCAGCCCAGCTGCTCGGCCAGCCAGGTCGCGTAATAGCCGCCCAGCGACGAGCCGATGATCGAGAGCTGGTCGGCCTGCACCCCTTCGACCAGCTTCAAGGCCAGTGCGATGGCCGCCTTGGGGGACGCGGGCAGCTGCGGGCAGCGCAGTTCGGCGTCCAGCCCCATTTCCAGCATGCGCACGCCCACCACCCGCGCCTTCATCGACTTGGGCGAAGAACGAAAGCCGTGCAAATAAAGGATCATGTGGCCAGCGCTTCGAGCAGTTTCTGGTGGATGCCGCCAAAGCCGCCATTGCTCATGACCAGGATATGGTCGCCGGGGCGCGCCGCATCCAGAATGGCCTGCACCAGAAAGTCGATCTGGTCAAAACTGTGGGCGATGGCGCCCAGCGGTTTTAGCGCGTCGGCCAGGCTCCAGCCAAGCGCCTGCTGGCTGCCAAAGCCGAACACCAGGTCGGCGTCGCGCAGGCTGCCGGGCAGCGCATCTTTCATCGCGCCCAGCTTCATGGTGTTCGAGCGCGGCTCGAGCACCGCCAGGATACGCCCAGTGCCTTCGCCGCTGCCGAGCTTTTGGCGCAGGCCGCCCACGGTGGTAGCAATGGCCGTCGGGTGGTGCGCAAAGTCGTCGTAGACGGTGATGCCACCCACCACGCCGCGCACTTCCATGCGGCGCTTGACGGATTCAAAACGCGCCAGCGATTCGCAGGCCTGGGCCACCGGCACGCCCACGTGGCGCGCCGCCGCAATCGCCGCCAGCGCGTTCATGCGGTTATGCTTGCCGGTGAGGTCCCAGTTGACGGTGGCGACTGCCGCGCCGGCAAATTCGACGTCAAACCTGCCGCCCTGGTGTTCCGTCATGGTCCAGTTCACGCCGGCGCTGGCGCCAAAGGTTTCGGCCTCGCTCCACAGGCCGCGCTTCATGACGCGCCCGAGCGACGCTTCGTCGCCATTGACGATCAGGCGCCCGATGCCGGGCACGGTGCGCACCAGGTGGTGAAACTGGGTTTCGATGGCGCCGATGTCGGGGAAGATGTCGGCATGGTCGTATTCGAGGTTGTTCATGACGGCCGTCTTGGCGTGGTAATGAACAAACTTGCTGCGCTTGTCGAAAAACGCGGTGTCGTATTCGTCAGCCTCGATGACGAAAAAATCGGACGGCGCCTCGCCCTGCAGGCGCGCCGATATGCCAAAGTTCATCGGCACGCCGCCGATCAGGAAACCCGGCGCATAGCCTGCGTCTTCCAGTATCCACGCCAGCATGGCCGAGGTGGTGGTCTTGCCGTGGGTGCCGGCCACGGCCAGTACCCACTTGTCGCGCAGGATATGTTCGCCAATCCATTGGGGGCCAGACATATATGGCAAGCTGCGGTTGAGAATTTCCTCGATCAACGGATTGCCGCGCGAGACCACGTTACCGATAACATACAAGTCCGGGTTCAGCTTGGCCTGGTCGGCGCTAAAACCCTGGATCAGTTCGATGCCCTGGGCTTCGAGCTGGGTGCTCATCGGTGGGTAGACGTTGGCGTCGCAGCCAGTCACTTTGTGGCCCGCTTCCTTGGCCAGTACCGCCAGGCCACCCATGAAGGTGCCGCAGATGCCGAGTATATGAATATGCATGTGTAAACGCTGACCGAAAGAATGAATACGCGATTTTACCCGACGCCATGCGTTTTTCCATTCCAAGGTAATATCTCACGCATGATGTTCAAGCTCACGCCGCCCTGAATGACCACGCCCTTGCCCTTGCCCTTGCCCTTGCCCTTGCCCTTGCCCATGACCATGACCACCTCCATGCTGAACCCGACAGACGAGCTCGCCCAGTTGCGGGCACAGATCGCCGTCGCCGCGGCGCGCATGGTCGCCCAGGACGGCGCCGACTACGCGACTGCCAAGCGCAAGGCTGCCACGCAAGTGCTGGGCGACATGCAGGCCACGTCCGGCGTGCTGCCCGACAATACCGAAATCGAGGAAGAAGTACTGCGCTACCAGGCGCTGTTCCAGCTCGACACGCAACCGGCGCGCTTGCTGCGCCTGCGCACCATCGCGCTGCAAGTCATGGATGCGCTGGCCGAATTCAAACCGTATGTCACCGGCCCCGTATTGACGGGCAGCGCCGGCGAACACGACGACATCGCCTTGCAGTTGTTTGCCGACAGTGCCAAGGAAGTGCAGATTTTCCTGCTCGATAAAAAGGTCGATTTTGACTTGACGGAAACGCCGCATTTCAAAGGTGCGCGCTTCGAGCCGGTCGAAACCGTCAGCTTTTTGTGGCACAAGGAAGGCGTGCACGCCGAATTGTACGAACTGAACGACCTGCGCGGCGCCCTCAAGCCGCGCGCCGACGGCAAGCCGGCGCGCGCCGATGCGGCCGCACTGCGCGCCCTCATGCAGCAAGTTTCACCACCAGCAGCACCAACCCAGGAATCCGCATGACCCGAAATAACGTCCTTGTCTATAGTATCGTCGCGCTGGTCTTCGCCGGCCTCGGCGCCTACCTGGCCCTGCACCACGAAGCTGCCGCCCCGGCGCGCTCGCCCGCGCCGGCGCCAACTGCCGTTGCAGCGGCCGCGGCGACGACCCCGGTCGGCGCCCTGTTCGCCCAGTCCATGAACGATGCCAGCGGCGCCAGCCAATCTCTGGGCCAATGGAAAGGCAAGCCGCTGGTGGTCAATTTTTGGGCGCCGTGGTGCGCACCCTGCGTGCAGGAAATGCCCGAACTTGACCAGCTGGCCCTGGCCAGTGCCGCCCAAGGCATCAACGTGATCGGCATCGGCATCGATTCGCCTGCCAACATCGCCGAATTTGCCGGGAAGTTGAAAATTTCCTATCCCTTGTATGTGGCCGGCATGAGCGGCACGGACCTCTCGCGCCAGTTCGGCAACAGCAATGGCGGCCTGCCCTACACGGTGCTGATCGGCGCCGACGGCAAGGTCCTCAAGACCTATCTTGGCAAGCTCAAGTTCGACGAATTGAAGGCCGACCTGGCCAGGCTGAAGTCTTGACGGCGCCAAATGCACTATATAGAGTAGACTCCACCCTTTGAAAACCGACCCGGCGTTCGGTTTTTTTCGCTTGCCAATGGGAACCGTTGGCGGCAAAATGCGTGACTTTCGCGACGATCGATCCCAACAATGGCAAAAAAGCTCCTGC
Organism: Massilia sp. TSP1-1-2; assembly: GCF_049896185.1. NCBI lineage: Bacteria > Pseudomonadati > Pseudomonadota > Betaproteobacteria > Burkholderiales > Oxalobacteraceae > Massilia > Massilia sp. TSP1-1-2. Next base: position 156,594 of record NZ_JAFCTU010000012.1, on the reverse strand, counting down.
TGCTTAACGGTCCCAACCTGAATTTGCTGGGAACGCGCGAGCCTGCGGTGTACGGCACGCACACCCTGGCCGACATCGAACAAGCTGCGGCAGCCCAGGCTGAGGCGGCGGGCGCGACGCTATTGTGCTTTCAAAGCAACCACGAAGGCGCCCTGATCGACCGTATTCACGCCGCCAGGACCGAGGGCGTGGACGCGATTGTCATCAATCCGGGCGGACTGACCCATACCAGCGTCGCCTTGCGCGACGCCCTTGCCGGCGTCGCGATCCCGTTCGTCGAAGTCCATATTTCGAACATCTACCAACGCGAAGCGTTTCGCCACCACTCCTTTCTGTCGGAAATTGCCCAAGGCACCATCTGTGGACTGGGTACCGAAGGATATCGTTTTGCCATAGACTTCGCTTTGAAAAAGCGTTAATCTCCTGGCATCTTCAAGCATTTGCGCGGTTACGCTTTTATCCGCTGGCCGCATACTCTTAAAATCAAAATAATTCCAAGGGGTTTCACATGGATTTACGAAAACTCAAGACGCTGATCGACCTGGTCGCCGAGTCCGATATCGCTGAACTTGAAGTGACTGAAGGCGAAAGCAAAGTACGCATCGTCAAGTCGTCCGCCATGCCGCAAAACCAGATGGTGATGATGCAGCCGCAAGGCATGCAGCAGCACTACGCACCGTCGCACGCCCCCGCCCCTGCCGCAGCGCCCGTCGCCGTCGTCGCCGAGCCTACCGGCCATATCGTCAAGTCGCCGATGGTCGGTACCTTCTACCGTTCGTCCTCGCCTGGTTCCCCGGCGTTCGTCGATGTTGGATCCAATATCAAGGAAGGCGAAACCTTGTGCATCATTGAAGCGATGAAGCTGCTCAACGAAATCGACTCCGACGTTTCCGGCGTTGTGACCAAGATCCTGGTCGAAAACGGCCAGCCGGTCGAGTTCGGCCAGCCACTGTTTGTGATTGGCTGATCGACGACCATGTTTGAGAAAATCCTTATTGCCAATCGTGGCGAGATCGCGCTACGCATCCAGCGCGCCTGCCGCGAAATGGGTATCAAGACGGTGGTTGTCCACTCCGAAGCGGACAAGGACGCCAAGTACGTCAAGCTGGCCGACGAGTCGGTTTGCATTGGCCCGGCGTCGTCCGCCCTGTCCTACCTGAACATGCCCGCCATTATCAGCGCGGCCGAAGTGACCGACGCCGAAGCGATCCACCCCGGCTACGGCTTTTTGTCCGAGAACGCCGACTTTGCCGAACGGGTAGAAAAATCCGGCTTCGTGTTCATCGGCCCGCGCTCCGAATCGATCCGCCTGATGGGCGACAAGGTCTCGGCCAAGCAGGCGATGATCCGCGCGGGCGTACCGTGCGTGCCCGGCTCCGAAGGCGCGTTGCCGGACGACCCAAAGGAAATCATCACCACCGCGCGCAAGGTCGGCTATCCGGTCATCATCAAGGCGGCCGGCGGCGGCGGCGGACGCGGCATGCGCGTGGTGCATACCGAAGCGGCCTTGCTCAACGCGGTCGCGATGACCAAGACTGAAGCGGGCACGGCGTTCGGCAATCCAGAAGTGTATATGGAAAAGTACCTGGAAAATCCGCGCCACATCGAAATCCAGATCCTCGCCGACGAACACAAGAACGCCGTCTGGCTGGGCGAGCGCGACTGCTCGATGCAGCGCCGCCACCAGAAAGTGATCGAAGAAGCGCCGGCGCCGGGCATTCCGCGCAAGCTGATTGAAAAAATCGGCGACCGCTGCGCTGAAGCGTGCCGCAAGATCGGCTACCGCGGCGCCGGTACTTTCGAATTCCTGTACGAGAACAACGAGTTTTATTTCATCGAAATGAACACGCGCGTGCAGGTCGAGCACCCGGTGACGGAAATGATCACCGGCATTGACATCGTCCAGGAACAGATCCGCATTGCCTGCGGCGAAAAACTGCGTTTCCGCCAGCGCGACATCATGCTCTCGGGCCACGCCGTCGAGTGCCGCATCAATGCCGAAGACCCGTTCAAGTTCACCCCTTCGCCTGGTCGCATCGTTTCCTGGCACGCGCCGGGCGGCCCCGGCATTCGGGTCGACTCGCACGCTTACGCCGGTTATTACGTGCCGCCCCACTACGATTCGATGATCGGCAAAGTCATCGCTTACGGCGCCACGCGCGACCAGGCGATTCGCCGCATGCAAATTGCGCTGTCGGAAATGGTGGTTGAGGGTATCCTGACGAACATCCCGCTGCATCGCGAACTGATGATCGATGCGCGCTTCATCGAAGGCGGCACCAACATCCACTATCTTGAGCAAAAACTGGCCGACAAGCCGGACTTGCCGAAAGTGGGCGCCCTCGCCAACAAGTCGGAAAGCAAGGCACAGGCATGAGCTGGACGGAAGTCGTCATTGAAATTGCGCAAGGGCACGCCGAGGCATTGTCCGACGCCTTGATGGAAGCCGGCGCGTTGTCGGTGTCCGTGGAAGACGCCGACGAAGGCACCGACCAGGAAAAGCCGCTGTTCGGCGAACCTGGCATGGAGCCCAAAGAGGCGGCGTGGGAACACAGTCGCGTGGTCGCGCTGACCGACGTCGACGCCGACCAGGCCGCCATCGTGGCCGAGGCTGCGGCGGCCATCGGGCTGGCGGCGGCGCCCGCCTTTACGGTGCGCGACGTGTCCGACCAGGACTGGGTGCGCCTGACGCAATCGCAGTTCGCCCCTATCCACATTGGCAAGAATATCTGGGTCGTGCCGAGCTGGCACGAAGCACCCGACCCGAGTGCCATCATCCTGGAACTCGACCCGGGCCTGGCCTTTGGCACCGGCAGCCACCCGACCACGCGCTTGTGCATGGAATGGCTGGAGGCGCATCCCGCCCCCGGAAAAACCGTGCTCGACTACGGTTGCGGCTCCGGCATCCTGGCCATGGTCGCCAAAAAAATGGGCGCGGGCGACGTTGCCGGCGTCGATATCGATCCGCAGGCGATCGAGTCGGCCAACGACAATGCCGCGCGCAATCAGTGCGAGATCGACTTTTACCTGCCCAATGACTTTGCCGTCTCGGCCAAGGCCCAGCATGCAAGCGGACGCTTTGACATCGTGGTCGCCAACATTTTATCGAGCCCGCTCAAGGTGATGGCGCCGATGCTGGCGGGACGCGTGGCCCCGAACGGATCGCTGATCCTGTCCGGCGTGCTGGCGCGTCAGGCTGAAGAAGTGGCCGAAGCGTACGCGCCGTATATCAAGCTTGGCGTGTGGGCGGAGCAGGATGGCTGGGTTGCGCTGCACGGCCAGCTCGGCAGCGACACCGTCTCTCCCGCGCGCGGTCAGTAAAGGCATGGCGCTCGCCACAGTCTGCCCCCACTGCAAAACGACTTTCCGGGTCGCTGCCGACCAGTTGAAGTTACGTGGGGGCATAGTACGTTGTGGCACCTGCCGCGAGATTTTTGACGGCAATGCCTCGCTGGTCGACCTCGACGCGCCGCCTCCCAAGGGTATTGCCGCCATCCCCGACAGTATTCCGGACCCGGAAATTGCCTCGCCCGGGCCGGAAGACGATATGGCGCCCGAGACGATTTTTGCGTTCGAGGCCGAGCCCGAACCGGCCGAACCGAAACCGGAACCCGAAGCGCCGAGCGCCAGCGCCGCCTTCGACGAGCAAATCGCCGCCATCGAGGCCGCCACGCCCATCAAGCTGCCGCCAGGCTATGTGCTCGATTTCGATTTATCGGAGCCTGTTTCCGATCCCGTCTCTGAAACCAGCCTTGAAGCCGAGCTCGAAGATGAGCGCGATGATGACGGCCACGGGGACAATGCCGCGCCCGCTCCTTCCCTCGAATTATCGGTCGCCGACGATGGCGAGCTCTCAAGCGACGAACCGGAGGACTGGCCCTGCCCGGACGAACTGGAAAAGCCGGCAGCCGAACACGACCTCTATTTTGGCCCGCTGCCGCTGGTGCGCCCATCGGTCATCGCCCCTGACGAAGGACCGGTCAGCGAACTGCCCGCGCCCGAGCCGCGCGAGGTGCACCCCGAACCGGAGGCCGACGAGCCCGAATTCGTCCGTCTGCACCGCGAAAAGGAACAGGCCGCGCGCCGGCGCCGACTGACCATGGGCGCCGGCTCGGTCCTGCTGATGCTGGTCCTGCTCGCCCAGGGCGTATCCATTTTCCGCAACGTGCTGGCGGCGCGCTACCCGGCACTGACGCCGGCCTTGGCCGCCAGCTGCAAGCTGCTGCGCTGCAAGATCGAACTTCCCGCCCAGATTGAAACGATGGTGCTCGACACGGGCGAGCTGCAATCGCTCGGCGCCAACAAATTCCAGCTGACCACGCTGCTGCGCAATGAAGGCACGCTCACGCAAGCCTGGCCTTACCTCGAGCTCGAACTGACCGACGCTGCCGACAAGGCGCTGGTGCGGCGCGTGTTCACGCCGGCCCAGTTCCTGCCGGCCAGCGTGGCACCGGCCAAGGGCTTTGCCGGGCGCAGCGAGCAGCAGGTCAAGATCGTCTTTGAGCTCAAACAGCTGAAAGCTTCAGGCTTCCATATTGCAGTTTTTTATCCTTAAGGCTTTATCATGACCAAGACCACCTTGATCTGCGGCTCGCTCGCGTTCGACAAAATCATGCAATACAACGGTCGCTTTGGCGAAACCCTGCTGGCCGACCAGCTGCACAAGGTGAACGTCTCGTTCCTGGTGCCCACTCTGCGCACCGAATACGGCGGCTGCTCGGCCAACATTGCCTACAACCTCAAGATGCTGGGCGGCGAGCCCCTGATTATGGCCACCATCGGCCAGGATGGCGGCGAGTACCTCGAGCGATTCGAGACGATGGGCATTTCCACGCGCGGCATCCGCAAAATTGCGCATAGCTACACGGCCCAATGCTTCGTCACGGCCGACCTGGACAACAACCAGATCAATGCCTTCCACCCTGGTGCGATGCAGTTTTCGCATGAAAACAATGTCAGTGAACAGGGCGCGCTGCGGATCGCCATCATCGCCCCGGACGGGCGCGACGGCATGATCAAGCACGCTAAAGATTGCGCCGAGCAAAACGTGCCGTTCATGTTCGACCCGGGCCAGCAGTTGCCGATGTTTAGCGGCGACGAGCTGATCGCCTTCATCAACGAAGCCAGCTACGTCACGGCCAACGATTACGAATTCGAAATGCTGATGAGCCGCACCGGCCTGACGCTGCCCGATATTGCAGAGCGCCTGGAGGCGCTGATCATCACGCGCGGCGAAAAGGGGTCGGAAATTTACGTCAAGGGCGAGCGCCACGCGATCCCTTGCGTGCAGGCCGAGCAGATCGTCGACCCGACCGGCTGCGGCGACGCTTACCGTGCAGGACTGCTGTTTGGCATCGTCAACGGCTACGACTGGCCAACCACGGGCAAGCTGGCCAGCCTGATGGGTGCGATCAAGATCGCGCATCAGGGCGGGCAGAACCATGTGATAACGGCCGAGCAGATTGCCGACCGCTTCGAGGTGGAGTTCGGGTACCGCTACTAATCAAGCAGGCTGCGCACACCCCGCAGTGTGCGCGCCGCTGCACGGATACAGCGTTACACCAGCCGCTTTTCTACTTCATCGGGCGTCAACGTCGCCGAAATAATCTCAAGCAGTTTCTTCTTGGCGGTCAGCCCGTGCGTGATCGTGATCGCGCTCCTGGGTACATCCAGCGCCTTGGCCAGGTACTTGACCAGCGCTTCATTGGCCTTGCCTTCGATCAGTTGCGCCTGCAGCTTGAGCTTGAGCGCCTCGCCCAGCACGCCGATCACTTCTGTTCTGCTGGCATTTGGCGTGATCTGCACCGCCAGCCGGACCCCGCCGCGCAACACCGAACACCACGCCCGCGTCACTGATAGCCGAACAGCATGCGCAGCAAAATCTGGGCAATCTGGATCAGGATCAGCGCCACCAGCATCGACAGGTCCAGCCCGCCGAGCAGCGGCACCACGCGGCGCAGATGGCGCAGCAACGGCTCGTTCAGGGCGCGCACGAAGGGCGCCAGCGGCGCGTGCGGGTTAATCCAGCTAAACACCGCCTCGACGATCATCATGGCCATGAAGCCGTACAGGATCCACGTGAGGAAGCGGTACAGGGCCAGCTTGGCCACGTCCGGTCCCGTGGCTCCGGGCACCAGCAGGAAAATCGAGGTTGCCAGCGCCACGATCAGGAATGCCGCAATCAGACTGGCCCAGTCGTAACCGCCCATCCCTGGCACGATGCGGCGCAAGGGGCGCACGACCCAGTCGGTAAGGGTGAAGGTGAATTGCGACACCGACGGCGGCGGACGCACGCGGATTGCCTGCATCCAGAAGCGCAGCAGCAAGGCCCCGCCCAGGATGGTGGCAATCGCATCGACAATTAACTGAATAATACTGAGCACGAGGACTCCTTAAAAAAAACCGCTGCGTGACAAGCGTCACACAGCGGTATTTTGCCTTAACCAGGCACAAGCTGCCAATTACGGACGGCTGCTGGTCGGGAAAGGCCATGCTGCTGCTGGAGCCAACACAGTTTTCGCTGCCGGTGCCGGAGCTGGCGCGGCCGCTGCTGCTGGTGCAGGAGCTGCTGCTGGCTTCGGTGCTGGAGCTACCGCTTTTGGCGCCGCCGGCTTTTTAGGCGCAGCCGCTTTCTTCACGACTGGCACTGCTGGCTTGACTGCTACAGGCGCTGCTACCGGCTTGACGGCCGGCTTGGCTGCTGGCTGTGCAGCCTTAAGCGGCTTTTTTGCTGCTGGCTTAGCCGCCACCTTTTTTGCTGCTGGCTTTGCTGCTGCTTTCGCTGCTGGCTTTGCTGCTGCTTTAGTTACTGCTTTAGTTACTGCTGGTTTCTTCGCCGCTGGCTTGGCTGCTGCCTTTGCTGCTGGCTTTGCTGCTGCCTTTGCTGCTGGCTTTGCTGCTGGCTTTGCTACGGCCTTTTTGGCTGCTGGCTTGGCTGCTGGCTTGGCCGCTGCTTTTTTCGCTGCTGGCTTGGCTGCTGGCTTGGCTGCTGCTTTTTTGGCTGCTGGCTTCGCTGCTGCTTTTTTAGCGACTGGCTTTGCTGCCGCTTTTTTGGCTACTGGCTTGGCTGCTTTGGCTACTGGCTTGGCTGCCTTGGCTGCTGGCTTGGCTGCGGCTTTCTTTGCTGCTGGCTTGGCTGCTGCCTTCTTCGCTGCCGGCTTCGCTGCTGCCTTCTTCGCTGCTGGTTTCGCTGCTGGCTTCGCTGCCGCCTTCTTGGCTGCTGGCTTCGCTGCGGCTTTGGCGGCTGGCTTGGCTGCCGCTTTCGCTGCTGGCTTCGCTGCTGGTTTAGCGGCTACTTTCTTTGCTGGTTTGTCGGCAGCTGCTTTCGCGGCTGGCTTTTTTGCTGCTGGTTTCTTAGCGGCTGTTGCCATTTAAGTTCTCCTTCATCTGAGATGAGAAAAAAATCACGCTACAAGATTAAAACCCGTCCGGCCCGTAACTAGGCCAGGCGAATTATTCATCGGCACAAACGTGATCCTTGTTTATGCTAATGAATTCGGCGCCAGCTGAACTGCTGCAACTCCTCACTTTTGCAGCGCTTCAGCTACAGTCATTCCTGAAAACGGAACGACGAATACGGTCTTCCAGTGCGCTGCTCCCATCCCGACCCGCTTCAAACCCGAAAAGAAAAAGCCGCCATGCCTGAACAGGATCAGGCAGTGCGGCTTGTTTTTTTCGTAGAAGTTAAATGCATATCTGGTTGAATCAGCGTCCTATTTTTCATCGGTTTTCTGTCTCAGTTCGCGCCTTCAAAATGCGCGTTCACGTTTTGACAAATTCAATCACGTAAAGTACACGAAAACCTTGTCAGTGCGCAACAGGCGCGCGACGATTCATTTACTTTTTTTTGCGGCGAACGCGCCCAACGCACATAGGGTCTTCTTCAAGATGCATTTTGCGCGCGCCAATCGGCGCGTCAATGTAGCGTTGACGACGCGTTTTTGAAAACGATGACGCGCATTTTTTGTCGCATCACGGCCGCCGTTGCGCGCCGTTATTTTGCGAAGGCTTTGCGCTCATTGCACGCCGCCGCGCGGCCAACCCGGCCACGCAAAAAAACGCAGAGCCGCGCCGCGCCGCGCATGCAAACGTGGTCGGTGCGACGACCGACGGCGCACACCGCGCACCCGGTTTTTGTGCCGCGCCAACGGCGCCGATGCACGCACATCGCGCGCAAAAAAAAGATCACCGGGCGCGCATTCACTTTAGCGGCCGTCGAACGCCATCGCGCGGCCCGCAAATTTGCAATGCGTTGATTCGTCACGAAAAAATTTTCAGCACGCGTTTTTCGCCGCGCATTTTGAGTTCGCCAAACGTACGCGCATGCGCGTGCAGCGCAGTTGACGACGCGACCAAACTACTGCGCACGCCGACATCGCAAGGCGCAATTTTTGCGCTCAGCGGCGGCGCGTGCAGGCCCTCGACCTGGCTGCAAGACGTACGCGAACGCATTCCAATCATCGCCTGGCAAGCTGTTTTTGCGCGCCTCCAATGCACACGGCGCTCGTGCTTTGCGCCGCGATTTTGCGTGCCGCGCACGCATTCAAATGCCGCGTCGGCAAGCGCGCAAGGCGACTGGCAGCACGCGCCGACTGACAAAGATTGTCGTCCTTTGGCGAGCCTTGAATGCGTTCGCCCGCCCGAAATAAATCGCACGTCGCGCACCAAAAAAATATTTACCGACTAGATGATGATGACGAATTAAAGCGTTGGGATTTTTCCACAATTTGCGGCGAAGGTGCACGCCGTCGCACAAACCCCGCGCGGCCTAGACCCTACCCAGCAAAGCGCACGCCCACTTCCAGGCCGCTGCTGCCGGCCGATGCACCAAGCGAGATGGTCGCCCCGTTGCGCGCCGCCGCCCTTTCGGCAATGGTTAGTCACAGCCCGCTGCCCCGGTGGTCATTGCCCGGTATCCCCCCGCCCCACGCCGTCGCGCAAGCCCTGGCCGACATCGATTGTTCCGACCAGCTTGTCGAGCCGTGCGCACAACAGATGGGCATTGATCCGGATCGCCGCCAGCGGTGTCTTGAGTTCGTGCGCGACGTCCGACAGGAACTCGTGTTCGTGTTCGTGTTCGATGCGCAGGCGCAGGCGCGCCATCAAGCGGTTGATCGGCTCGATCAGCGGCGTCAATTCCCGGTAAGGTGAAGAGGGCAGCGCGCTCAGGTCGGCCCCGGCCCGGCTCTCGATTGCGGCGGCGATCACCCGCAAGGGTCCCAGGCCGATCCGGATCACGCCAAGGGCGATGATCAGCAAAAACGGCAGGCTGGCGATCGTGGGCGAGAGGAGGTAGCGCAGGCCGGAGCGCGTCAGCATCCACTCGTCGTCCACCTCGTGCATGCGCTCGAGCCGGATGCCGCTGGCCGCATCGCTCTCGCTCCAGCGCACCCAGCCGTGGACTTGGCGTCGTACAGCGCATTGACCAGGCCGACCAGCGTCATGCCCGGGATGACCAGCGCGAAGCCGACCATCGCGCCGCCCTCGCCCTGCGTGCGCCGCACCACAGCGCGCCAGCTGTTCGGAAATGTCGAATGGCTTGACCAGGTAGTCGTCAGCACCCGCATGAAAGCCGCGCAAGCGTTCCTCCAAGCCGTCGCGGGAGCTAAGGATGATGACGGGCAGCGCAGCCTTGGCGGGGCTGCCCGCCATCATCCTCAGTTCGCGCAGCAAGGCGATGCCGTCGACGTCCGGCAGCCCCAGGTCGCGCAGGACGGCGTCGAATTGCTCCACCTCGATACCCTCGCACACAGTGGCGCCCAGCCGCACCCAGACCACCGTGCGCCCTTCGTCCTGCCGCACGGTGAGCAAGGCACGCCCGACGCGCTGACAATTGCCGAAACCTGGTTCGACAGCTCGAAGTACTTTTTGGGCGACACGTTCGACTCAACGATGAACTACATCTTCAGGAACGCGGTGCTCGACTACGCCGCCGGGGCCGACGCCACAAGCGCCTACCAGAACCTGGAACTGATGCGCGAAGCCTATCCGCCGCAAGCTTTTTACGCGCTCATGAACCTGCTCTCGACGCACGACCAGGCGCGCTCACCGATCCGGCGACCGTCGCGCCGGCGCGGCGCCGTCTTGGCCTGGCCGTGTTCTTCCAAATGATGTTCCCCGGCGCGCCGGCCGTGTATCACGGCGACGAGGCGGGCCGACGCGCCACTGTTCATCGACAAAAACGTGATCGTATTGGCGCGCCGCGACGGCGCCACCTGGGCCATTTGCGCCGTCAACAACGCCAACAAGGCGTGAATGGTGCGCGCGCGCCTGCCGGCCGGAGCCCGCGCGGCGCAGTTTATCGACGCGCTCGACGGCACCGGCGCCGCGCCCAGGGACGGGTACCTGACGCTGTCCATTCCCGCCCTGTTCGGCACGGTAATGACCAGCAAAGCCCCCTTTTAAGTCCGGCCGCGGCCAATCGCAATCCCAAGGCCACAGCCATTTTGTTGAAGTACGTGAGGATATCCATAGTGAAAAAATAACAGCTTGGTGCCGTCCGCCTGGCGCCTGCGACCGATCGCCGCCGGCTGCTCCCTGTTTGCCTGGGACCAGCAATCAAGCGTCGCCGTGGCCGTCAATCGATTCAAGGAGAACATGACTCGTCGGTTCTATGGGTCGCCAGTGCTGCTGCACCGTCGCGCCTTTGGCAACAGCCTCAAAAGTGGGGAATACGGATAGGGAGCACAGCAGGAACGGATGCCGCCCCCGTTCCTTGTTGACAACATTGGGGGCGCGACTGATACTGTCCCGCTGTCATATGGGCCAAGTGCAGGCATGCAAGCGGGCGCGATCAGACGACTTCCTCCTCTAATTTTTTCTCAGGAATTGCATGCGTAAAATCCTATTATTCATATTGTGGGGCGCCAGCGCGCACTACTGCACCGCCGCCGAGGTCAGGTTTCCGGATGGCCAGGGAGCACACGGTGTCGGCCTGCGCGTCGTGCAGCAATACGACTACGCACGCGTCTACAAGGACAAGACCGATTTGACGAGCGGGACTGTTGCCAGCGGTGAGCGGGCACGCCCGCTGCAAACGTTGATCTGGTACCCGGCCAACAAGGTGGCCGGCACGCCGCTTCGCTATGACGATTACCTGCGCCTGGCGGCGACCGAAGTCCATTTTGGGCGCAGTGCTGCCGAGGTAGACCAGGCGGTCGCGGCAAATCTGGAAGAAAACTATGCAAACCTGAGCGATGCGCAAAAGCGCACCGAGCGCGCCAGGGCGATGTCGGCCGTTCGCGATGCCCCCGCCGCACCGGGAAAATTCCCGGTCGTGATTTACGCACCAGGATCAAGTTCGTCAGCGCACGAGAACGCCGATTTGTGCGAGTACCTCGCCAGCCACGGCTACCTGGTACTCGCCGCAGCGAGCACGGGCGTACACACCCGCAGCATCAATACCGATCTCGAAGGGGCCGAAGCGCAGGCGGCCGATATCTCGTTCTTGACGGGATTTGCCGGCACCCTCGCACAAGCCGACCGATCCCATCTGGCAGTGGTCGGCTATAGCTTCGGCGGATTGGCGAACGTGCTGGCAGCGGCAAAGGATGACCGCATCAACGCGCTGGTCGCGCTGGACGGCTCGGTGCGATATTTCCCGTCGATTGTCCAGGCGGCCGCGTATGCGACGCCGGAGCGGCTGGCCTTGCCCATGTTGTATCTGGGTGCGATACCGCAGACGGCGGAAGTCATGAACAGGAGCAAGCAGGTACCCACTTACAGCCTCATGAATCAGATGAAATACGCCGACCTTTACAACGCCACCATGTACACCATGGCCCACGCGGCGTTTCAGTCGGAATCGCTGCGCCTGGGACCGGAGCATCGATTCGGCGAGTACTCGCGCGACGAGGCTACGCTGGCGCACGGCTGGATGGGCCGATACGTGCATGCTTTCCTCGACGCCTACCTGAAAAACGATGCACCGGCGCGCAAATTCATGCACAGCACGCCCAGGGAAAACGGTGTACCGGCGCACCTGCTGTCACTCGACACACAAGGTGCGCAAGGAAATCCCCCCACCATGGCGACGCTGGCCAGTGCATTTGCGCTGCGCAAATACAAGAATTTGACGGATGTGTATGGCGAGATGACCAGGCGCGAAGTTACTTTCAAACCGGGCGAACGTGCTTTGATCTCCTGGGGCGAACCTTTTATGGAGCAAAAACGTTATCAGCCGGCCATCGAAATTTTCAAACTGGCGAACACACTGTATCCTGAGAGCGGGAGAGCTGCTTTTTACCTTGCCATGGCCTATGACAAAAACGACGACTATGCCTTCGCCATCGAAGCCTATCGGCGCGTGCTCGCTGTCTGGCCCGGCATGCCGGAGGCAACACAGAGTATTGGACGATTACAGGCGGCAGCCGCGTCGCGGAACGTGCCCGCTACCGCAGCGAACCGCAGTCGGACCGGATCGAACACCGGGCGTTGACTGGCGCGAAAGGGTCATTCGCTGGCAGCGCGGCGCCCTCGATCAGGTACACTGCGACGTCAACACTAGGTTATCGGACATGCTACGAGATAAAGCAATGCGTTTCCCGAAGGAGCTGGTCGTGGCCTGCATTCGCAGGTACCAGGCCTACATTTGCAGCCTTATGGAGTACCCGCTGAGCCACCGGCAATGCGGGGCGACTGCGCAGTGGAGCGGCACTGCGCCGGAGCATGTGCCGACAAATCACCGGGTGCTGCGCTTTATGCCCTGGGTGGGACAATTCTCGCACCAGCAATACAAGCGAAAGGCCGGCTGCCTTTATATTACCTCGCTCATCGCCACACTGTTATTAGCGGCGGGCGTTGCCGAAACCGCCTGCGCCGCCTCGGCAGCGCCGAGCGTACAAGAAGAAACGCTCAACTTCGGGATGTTTCCACATAGCCGATATACCCTGCTGCGAAATGGCGATCCGCCGGTTCGCTATTATCTCTCCCATGCGGCCAAAAAATCACCGCTGGTGCTCTTCATTCAAGGATCCGGCTGTACGCCGCCATTTACGAACGTCGAGAGCGGCAAGCCGGCGGTCGGCTTTCTTCCGTGGATACCGTGGCTGAAACAGGGCAGCGTGGTGCTGATGGCGGTCGAAAAACCTTACCAGCCGTCACTGTCAATTGATTCGCTCAAGGGCGCGGAAGACTGCCCCAAACAATTCAATGCTTATTTTTCCTATGACCAGTGGCTGACCGCCTTGAGGCTGGCCGTGCAACACGCGCTGACGCTGCCAAATGTGGATCCCCGACACGTGCTGATCATCGGCATATCGGAGGGTTCGACGATGGCAGCGGGCCTGGCGCGCGCGATTCCCGACGTAACACACGTTGCGTTGCTGGGTAGCAGCGGGCCAACCCAGTTGTACGACTTCGCCGCCAACATTTACCGGTTGAATGAAGACGATGGCGAAAAGCTGCGCCGCCTGCAGGAACTGGACGCAACCGTCAGTAACATCAACGCCGACTCCTCGAGTACCAGCAAATTTGCATGGGGCCACACCTATCTGCGCTGGAGCAGCTTCTTCGCGCAGTCTTCGGCTGACAACCTGTCGCATGCGCGGGCGCGGGTGTACTTGGGAAGCGGCATGCGTGACAACAGCACACCGATCCTGTCGACCGAAGTCATGTATGCCCAATTGCGTGCGCAAAATCGCGACGTGACTTTTCGCCGCGTGCCGCTCGGCGGGCACGGCGTGGTGCCCGACAACATGCCTTATGAAGAGTCTCTAAAGGAATTCGATGCGGTAAAAGCATGGTTCGAGCAGCGCTGAAATAGAAAATTCTATTCGGTGCACCATCTCCCTCTGTCAAGCCGGATGCCGATGGATTAAAAAAGTCTTCGTGAGCACTTGTGCTACATGCTTGACGACACGTAACTTGTGAACAGACTCAGCCTTGCTGGACGCCTGACTAGCGCGCTGCCGCATTTGCTAACGCCGGTCATGAGAAATGAAACTCTACGCCTATTTGTATCTATTCATGGAGATCAAAAGCCGAAAAATAGTGGGCTGGCAGGTCTACGAAACGGGAAACAGCGGCAAAGTAGCGCGGGAATGCGCGATATTTGTGCGCAGGAAAACATGTCGCAAAAAAAGAGGGTGTGGCACTGCCATTGCGGCACTCCGATGAAGGGCGCCGCCATGTTTGTAACGCTGCAAAAAATCGGTGTCGTCCTATCTCTCAGCCGGCCCGCGGCTCGGCACGTGCATAGGTTGGCACAACGAGGAACAACGAGGAACAACGTCACAGCCCTAGCCAATTCGTTACGAGGGCACAGCGTCACGCGGACTTGGACGGCGTGCTGCTGCGCAAACGCCCCGATCATGAAGCGGCCAAAAGCCATACGTCCGGAGCGCCGCAGTGGCGATAGGAGAAGCTGGGAACCAGTCAGGATCGTGCGCCTCGATCCGAAAAAAGTGCCGATGAGGCCATAAACAAACAGGGCAAAGAACTGCGCTCAAAAAAGCGGCGCCAAAATCCTGTTTTGGCGACAACCAGCTTACAACTTTCCGAAGTTGTCTGGGGCAGCACTCCTTTTGCAGCCTCGACCGCAACCGCACTCGCCGAGCTAATCCAACCGACGCACTCACTGGTCGATTACCCGCTTAAATTGCCCAATGTGCAGTTCATCGGCTGGTCAGGCCCGAACCGACGCGCATAGCAAGCGTTCAAATTCATCTGCCGGGACCGCTTTCGAGAACAGAAACCCTTGCCCGAAGTCGCATTGACCGTCCACCAGCAGCTTTTTCTGCTCCAATGTCTCGATGCCTTCGGCGATCACTTCCAGCCCGAGCTCATGCGCCATGGCGATGATCGATCTGACGATGGCCCGGTCACTCATGTCGAAGGCAATGTCGCGCACAAATGACTGGTCGATCTTGAGATAGTCAACCGAGAATTTTTTAAGATAGGCGATAGACGAATAGCCCGTGCCAAAATCGTCAATCGCCACCTTGATGCCGGCGTTATGATAGTGCAGCAGTTTGGCGGTCACAACGGGCGACGCATCGAGCAACAAGCCTTCCGTAATTTCCACCGACACGCTACTGCCCGTCAGCCCCAGCTCTCGCAAGTAATCCGGCCAGTTGATTTCGTTAAGCCGCGAAACAAACTGCACTGGCGACTTGTTGATGCTGACCGGGAAAGGCGCACCGGTATGTTTGCCCCACTGGCGAGAGCAACGTGCGGCCTGGCGAAATACCCAGTCGCCGATCTCGCTGATCAGTCCAGTCTCCTCCGCAAAACCGATAAAACGTAGAGGTTCAATCATGCCGCGCGTGGGATGCTGCCAGCGCAGCAGTGCCTCGGCCTTGACCAGCCGCCCGCTCATCAGGTCGATGATGGGCTGGTAATGCACGCGAAGCTGCTTGCGCGAAAGCGCATTGCGCAGGTCGCTGATCAGATGCAGCCGTTCATTGGCCTCGTGCTGCATGGACGGCGTAAAGTAACTGAAATGGTTACGTCCCTGGCTTTTCACCACGTACATCGCCTGGTCGGCATTGCGGATCAGGTTTTCGGCGTCAAGCGCATCGTTTGGATACAAGGTGATACCAATGCTGGCAGACAGGTACGCGACTTCGTTGCCCAATGTAAAAGGCCGGCAAAGCGTCTCGTTGATTTTTTGCGCTACCCGCTCCACGTGCATACCGCCGTCGAGTTCGGTGAGAATGGCGGTGAACTCATCCCCTCCCAGCCTGGCCACCGTGTCTGACTGACGCACGCAGTTGCGAATGCGGCTTGCCGCTTCCACCAGCACGTCGTCACCAATGGTGTGCCCGAGCAGGTCGTTGGATTCCTTAAACCTGTCCAGGTCGATAAACAGCAAGGCCAGCGGAAGGCCGGTGCGCTGAGCCTTGCAAATTTCATGATCGAGACGGTCGCGAAACAGGCGCCGGTTTGGCAGGCCGGTCAGCAGATCGAAGTTGGCATGCTCCCATACCACCTGCTCCGACCTGCGTTTTTCCGAAATGTCGGTGATGGTTCCCGTCATACGCTGCGGCAATTGGGTATGCATATGGCGCGCGACGACGGTTGCCCGGGCCTGCACCCAGCGCCATCCGCCATCAACAGTGCGTACCCGATATTCCATCCTGAACGCCGGTCGTGTGCCGTCAATGCAGGCCTGCAGCTCCGCCCTCAGCAAGCCGATGTCGTCGGCATGCACATGCCGTTCGATCCCCAGGAAAGGATCATCCGGCTGAGGCTCGCTGAGACACAGGATATGCATTGCCCGCGGCGAGTACACGATCTGGTTGCTCGCCAAATCCCAATCCCAGATGCCGTCGCCTGATCCTTCAATTGCCAGTTTCAATCGTTCGTTACTAATGAGCAGATCTTCTTGCGCACGCACCGCGTCGTCGATGTCGAGTGCGATGCCGACATGGCCAGCGTAGTCACCGGTGGCGGTGAACCAGGGCGCCGCGTGCGCCTCCATCCAGTGCCATGCGCCATCGACGAAGCGGATCCGCACCCGGCGTTGCGTCGGCTGTTGCGTCGCCACTGCATTGCGCATAGCATCCATCGCGGCAGCCCGGTCATCGGGGTGAACAATGAAGGCCCAACGATAGCCGAGCAGTTGATCCGGTGGAATGCCCAGCAGTACCTCGTGGCGCGGGTTGATATAGATCGCCGAACCTTTCTCGTCCAGTTGCCAGATCAGCGCGGAAGATGCCTCAGCCAGCGCGCGGAATTTTGCCTCGCTATCGGCTAGCGCGTCCTGGGCCAGCTTGCGGGCGGTGAGATCGACAGTGACCGCAAGGATGGTGAAGGTGCGCCCGGGCCCGTTCTCGAGTCCCGAGATGCTGCTGTTGGCCCATACGTACTCTCCGTCAGGGCGCACGTAGCGTTTGTCGATACTTTGCGGTTCTCCCGTCGCGATCACCTTGCCAAAGGTATGCCTCGTTTGCTCCACGTCTCCTGCATAGGTGATGTCCATGACGCTCGAGCCCACCAGCGCCTCGCGCGGGCGATCAAGCATTCGGCACAGGGAATCATTAACGCGGAGAAATTTTCCCTCCAATGAGAGGAGCGAGAGCCCCACTTGTGCATGGGTAAAAATGGCGGACAACTGGTGTTCGCTTTCGCGCAGGGAAGCTTCGGCAAGCACGCGATCGGTGGTCTCGACAAATACCGCCAACGCCCCGGCAACCTGTCCGGTTTCGTCGT
This sequence comes from Massilia sp. TSP1-1-2, assembly GCF_049896185.1. Classification (NCBI taxonomy): domain Bacteria; kingdom Pseudomonadati; phylum Pseudomonadota; class Betaproteobacteria; order Burkholderiales; family Oxalobacteraceae; genus Massilia; species Massilia sp. TSP1-1-2. Next base: position 139,443 of record NZ_JAFCTU010000012.1, on the reverse strand, counting down.
GCAGCGGGGAATAGCTTCGGCTGAACCATGCGGTCCTCGTGCTGCCTTTGCTGCCGACCTCGAGCTGTACGTCGCGTTCAAAGCTGGCGCAGCCGTTGCGGGCGAGATAGATGCCGTCGCGAAAAGCCGGGCAATCGGGCCAGCTATCCTCGAGTACACAGCCGGTCCGCTGCTTGTCGCGTCCGGGCGATAGCGCCGAGCAGGTATCGTTGGCAATGACAATCGCATGACGTCCCCAGCACAGGATCGCCGGCAAGCTCATCTGCAAAACGATTTCAACCGCTGCGCGCAAGCTCTGCGGCCAAGTATGGATTGGCCCCAGACAAGTTGTAGTCCAGTCGTGCGACCGGATCCGTGTTGCCATCGCCCCGTGGTGTGTTGGCCAGTTCATCGACATCCTTAGGAAGTAGAAAAAGTCGCTTCCAGCTATCTGACTGGTGAAATCTCCGCTTTGCATTAAAAAAGCTGGAGCAATGACCGTACTTTGATCTAAATCAAACATTCACACGAGTGCGTATGTAGTGTGTGCGGTAGGACAGCTTGCTACTGGAATCAGTTGCGGCGCAGTGATTTTCTTGTGCACGCGTTTGCGCACAGAAAGCCTAGGCCGACGACATCTTGAAGTACGAGCCGCTGAGACTTTGTTCTACGCACTACGCACTACGCACTACGCACTGCGCACTGCGCGCCGTGGTCGCGGCGCAGGTCGCCTCCGGTACTCCTGCCGCTGCACTAATCGCCCCCGCAGCCAGCACCTTCGACAACGAACTGTTTTCCATAAGAACGGTTATGTTCAAAAGAACATAACCGCTTCACGGCATCCCTATTCCCAGCTTCCGGAGCGCTCTTGCGGCGTGTCGGGTCAGCGCAGCAGTTCAGGCTCGGTATCTTCCGGCGCGGTGGTGACGACGACATCGATCGTGTTCGCTTCGGTCGTCTCGGACGACGCCGAAACGATTGCAGAAACGGTCGCAAAGAAGGCGTCGCGCGCTGGTGTAGGGTTGTCGCCATCATCGTCGCTGTGATGGCCGCCGCAGCCTGACAGGGCGACGGCGGCGAGCAAGGCCAGTACGATGGCTGCTGCATGCCTTGCGCGGATGAAATTGAGTCGCTTCATGGTATCTCCTTGACGTTGGCATTACCGGCTTGCGTCTGGCTGCGAGCAGCTTGTGCATGCGTGACTTCCATTGCCTGGCAGCGGGGTGTTCAGGTAAGGGAACACGGTCTTGAAGTCGGCGGCTGTCTTGCGCACGCCATCGGTCAGCGGCAGACTGCCGGCCGGGGCGTCGGAAGGCTTGCAGCCCACTTTCAGTTTGTCGGTGTCGCCCGTCAGCACACACAGGCCGCCCATGGCAACGCGCAGCGAAAGGTCGACGACATCGTCTCCGGGCCGCCGCCCGTTCGGGAAACCGGCATTGTCACCGGCGGCAACCCCAAGCGGGTTCTGCGACGCCGCCCGGGTCGGTGCGATCAGCGTATTTAGGCGCAGCATTTCAGACGCGACAACATTGCCAGGCTGGTTAAGGTTTGGCAGGCCCTTCAGGAAAACGGTGACCAGGTCGGTGCGCGGGAAGTTGGTCGGCGCCTTGGCCGACGGGAACAGCTTCTCGACGACGGCCGGCAGCACCGGATTGGTGACGTAGTTGATGAACTGGGCGTCATCCTTCGGCCTGGAGGTGTTGAAACGGTCCTTGTCGTCCAGCCCGATGATCACTTCGTTCACCAGCGGCATACCCACGCGCGAAACCTGGCTCCATGCGCCGCCTTCCTTGACCGCATTGTTAATGCCTGGCCCCGGCGCCGGGTTGAGCAGACGGCCTTGGCGCATGCTGGCGGTAGTGTAGCCGCCAATGACCGGTTCCGTGCCGTGAGTCAAGCAGGCGATCGGCACTTCCATGGTGATGGTGCTGACATTCTTGCCTTCGAGGTCATTCCGGTTGCCATTGACCTGAGAGCCGAGAGGATCGAGGTTAAACAAGTCGAAGATTTTGCCGACCGCGATGTAGAACGGTTCCTTGCGCTGGCCGACGAAGACGCGGCCCGTGCCGCAGGCGCCCATTGCGATGTCATATATGTGCTGGTTCGCATAGGTTTCGTAAGCGGTGGCGCTGCCGAAGGTTTTGTCGCCGATGTTGTCGACCGGCTTGTCGAATTCGCTGGCGCCACCCGTGGCTGATATCAGCCGGGTGCGGTTGCCCCGGCGGCGATCGCCCGTGACCATGTCAATGCTATAAGTTTCACGCACGTTCAGCGAAGGCGGGTTGACGCCGGAAATCGTCGATGAATTGATTAACGGGATCAGCACGGACTTGCCGCCAATGTCCAGCGCCGTTTTTTTCGAGGTATTCTTGAAGCGGAACTGGAAAGTAATGTCTTCCTTTGCGTCGCCGTTGTTGTCGATGTGGATCTCATAGAGCGCGTTCTGGTCGAACTGATAGAAGTTCGGGCCGCCCTGCGGGTCTTGGAATGGGATGTAATTGGCGATCATCGTCACGTAAGCTTCGCGACCCGGAGCGTAGCTGCGGAACATGTAAAAGTCGGTACCATCAACTTTTGGGGCGTTGGTCAGGAAAGGCGCCTCGCGGTGGCTCGATGCCTCGGCTGGAGCATACGCGCCGGCAAGTACTAAGCTCGATAGCATCGCTGCCAGGCAATTACGTTTAAAATTTTTCATGATGTCTGATCCTGTCTCGTCAAAATGGTTGCTGGTGACACCATTTATACCGAATGATTCCAGGGTCTCATCTGACGCCACGCACCAGCGATCGATAATCTATGCCGTCTGTATCGACATCTGATCGAAATTGCTAACGACGTGATAAAAAATCGTATTCCCATCCAAACCGTCGTACTTAGCCACACCGGAAGTGTACGAAACTTACTGGAGCAGCCTTGATGGCCATACAACCAACACAGTCGGCGTGCCGCAACCTCAAGCCCCCTCAAAAAGGACTGCGGGCCAGTTCCCGTGCACATAGCGCACAAAGCCAGCGTGCTCGAAACGCCAAAGGTGAAGCCAGCCATTTTCCAGCAAGTGCTTCACGACTGCATGTTCACGAATGACTGCTTCAATGGCCGCCTGAGGCGCGTCGATGATCACGGTCAGCCTGAGCGGCTCATGCACCCAGCGTTCACCATCATGCAGCGACTGGCGGGAAAGGCCGATTCTCAAATCGCCGCCATTGCCCTCGAATACGCCGAGGTTTCCGCCCACGACGTTATGCAGCACCTTGTTTCCGCTGCCCAACCGGACCGGATCACAGGTGGACGCGTGGTACTGCCAGTTGATCCAGTGCGTCACTAACATCGGCGCGGTCATCAACAGCGCCAACACGCTCCCGTCAGCGTCTTGGCTGGCATCGTAGTCGTGCAGAAAACATCGCCCACCGAGCATGACTCCGCGGCTTCTGTGGCGTGGTGCAATTAAAAATGCCGCGTTGCCGGCAAGACCCCACTCCGGGCGCGTTTGCGCCCCGTCGTTGGCACGACGCCGCAACTGGCTCAAGAGAGCGTCGGAAGACGCAAGCGGATCTAGTCCAAGCTTGGGAGAGCGCTCTCGGCGCACTTGATCGCACGCCTGGGCAAATACGGCGCGCAGCTGTTCCCACCGGACGAGTGCTGCAGGAGGCAAGAGATCAAGGTCGAAGGCTTCGATTTCATCCGTGGTGGTGTTGTGCAGCGCCGCCATAAACACCGTGGTGTCGGGAATCGGAATGCACCTTAGTTGCAAACCTTCGCGCACTGAATGCTCGTTGAGCAACTGTGCCAAGCTACGCGCATTTACCTCGCCTGTCTGGCCACAACATGCACCGCACTCCAGCGCGGCGGCGTGGGCGTTGTTGGCGGACTGGCTGCCATGACCAATCAACAGGACCAGTGGTGCCAGTTGGTGCTCCAAGCCCATGGCATGGAGCACGCCGGCTGCCAGCGCGACCTTGGCATCCAAGTCTAGCCCGACGAGCTGCGGGCGGCACAGACGGCGATAGCGTAGTGGCAAGCCCTCCAGGTCGTCCCTGGGGCGGTCCTGCTTGCTGGGTAGAAGCCAATTGCCGAGTCTACCCAGGTAGCCGAGGCCCGCTGCCTCAACAAAAGAAAATGCTGCGCCCGGCCATCGGCTGCCAGAGAGCCACTGGTCGCTTAGACGGAGGCGAGCCTGGCGTGCGCGACCAGCGGTACTTTGTAGCGCAGCATCAGTTTCGCAGTTGGCATCACCCGGCTGCACGATGCAATCCGTCACCTCAAAGACCGGAGCGAGCAGGCCTGGCAATTGCGGTCGCCGTGCTTGCGTAGCCAAGGGCGTGTAGGCGACCGGCAGACCGAAAAACCCCGCAACCCCAAGGGTCTGGACAGCAGGCCACACCGTCTCCAGCGCGCGGCGCAAGGGCTCGCTACGAACGTCGATGCAAAAGGCCGCCTGTACTTCCACCTCTTGCTGTGCCATGGTTGAACTACTTGCTGAGAGCAGCCTTTGTGCCAAGGTGCGCTGGTAGCCAAGCTCCAGGGCCACTTGCCAAACCTCATCGATGAGTAGTGCTTGTTCGGCCTCTGCCAATAGTCGAGGGGCTTGACCCCATGCCTGTTGCAATACCGTGAACGCATGCTTGGCCGCGCTATCGTCCTTGCATTCCAGCAGCAGAGCGCCCCAGGCAAGGCGGATCGACAGCAGCTCACGCAAGTGCGCGTCCTGATGCCCCTCTAGTCCTGCCTGCCAGCCCAGATAGGCACACCAGGAAGCCCAGCCGTTGACGGTAAGCAGCACTGCCTCCAGGTAATCCGCCCATACCGTGTGCGGCAGGCCCAGACGCTTCAGCACCCAACGCTCTGCGTCCTGTGCGGTGGCAGGCAGCGCGTCGATTGCACGGTCAATATGGTGCAAGCCCATGAGCAGGCCAATGCCATGGTCGTGCTGCAGCGTGTCTCGCCAAAATGCATACAGGCCCCCGGTTCGTTCAGGCTGCCAGTCGGCCTGATGCTCATCAAAGAAAGCCGCGCAGGTCTGGCTTACCTGATGCGTGATGGCTTGGCGCCACGACAGCCGGGTATGGCGTAGCGGATCGCTGTCGAGCACATCAATCAGCAGCGGTAGCTGTTGCAACGCCACCCGCGATGACAAGGCATCTATACACTGGCGAGCGGTCAAGCCAATCGCCCTTGCCTCATCCAACTGGCGCAGCGCATGCTCCAGATCGGCGGGGCTGATTCGGCCCTCGCTCCAGGCGCGCCGTTGCTGCTCTCGCGGCGGGAAAACCTGGACACTGGCCAGGGCTGCCATGCGCGCGGCGACTTGCCGCACCGGCATGCCAACGCGTGACCAATGCGGGTTGACCGCGATGGCCCGGTCCAAGGGCCATGCGGGCGCGATCGCCTGGCAGGCTTGCGTGCAGGCTTGTTCGATCTGAGCATTCACCGCGTCGTCATGGCCGATGCCATGCGTGTCTGACTGGGCGAGAGGGGTCAAGGTATCCATCATGAAGTTCTCCTGTTTAACAGTTCAGCGCGGGACATCGGCCAGCGAAGCAGTGACGGCTTGACGGCCAGTGCTGTTGCGGGATTCAACCATCCAGCGCGAAGAGGAAAATTGCAAAGCCATCCGGGTGTAGGCCTCGTCCAAGTAGAAGCCGGCATAGCTCCAGCGCCGCCAGGTGAAGAACAGCCTTGGCCGTAGCTGCAGCAATGCTAGCCAAAAGTACAGCGCCACCATGCCCGACAGCGCAATGAGCCCAAGATTCCGATGGGGGTTATCCTGTATCCCAAGCGGCAGCGCATGCGCAACCATCGTGCCAGCGGTGAGGCCGATGACTATCAACAGACCGAACAGCGCCTGCCCAAAATGCGCAGGCAGACTGCCCGCCACAGCGCGAAGCCACAGCAATGGCGCCCAGGCCAGGCCCAGCACAACGCACCACCACCACGGCCATGCAGCATGACCTGATAGCAAGGACATCAGAAGTACGACCGAGATTGTCAGCGCCGGAGCTGCTACCAGACTGAAGGGGGTTGGCATCGAAGACTGATGCAATGCCTGCAGACGGGTCCGGCGCACGACCGTCGACGAGGACAGGAAAGCGTGGGCCTTGTAGAGTGAATGGCCGATGAGGTGCAGGGCGGCCAGTGTGTACAGTCCCAGCGCGCATTCGAGCAACATGAATCCCATCTGGGCCACGGTGGACCAAGCGAGTCGGACCTTGATGCTGATACGGGTCAACATCACCATGCCCGCCAACACAGCGGTGGAAAGGCCGAACGCCAGTAGCAGGGCGCGCGCCGGAGCAGCTTGTTCCAGCAGCGGTGCGAAGCGAATCAGCACGAAGCCGCCAAGATTGACCACGCCCGCGTGCAGCAAGGCCGACACCGGGGTCGGCGCTTCCATGACTTGGATCAGCCAACCATGCACCGGAAGCAATGCGGTACGCAGGACAACGGCCAATACTAGCGCCAGAGCGCTCAGTTGCAAGGAAGTGGACGTGCCCTCCCGCGCTATATGCGCCCATAGCGCCGATAATGAGCCGCTGCCAACTTCTACCCACGCCAGGACTGCAGCGATGAGCAGCAGTCCATCGGCCAGCCGGTCCGCTATTCGCTTTTTATGGGCCGCCAATTGGGCGAAGGCGCGATCCGGGTAAAAGCACAGCAGGTGCTGCAGGGCCACCCCTACCACTGCCCATGCGACGATCAGGATTAGCCAGTGGTCGGCCATCAAAAGCAGATGCACGCCAGCCACTACTGTGGCAAGTGCGGCAACATAGCTTTTCTGGCCCGTTTCCCCCTGCAAGTAGCGGGAAGAAAAGCTACCGATGATCGTGGCCAGAAATTGCACTAGCAGGGCCAGGATCAGACCGAAGGTCGATGTTTGCAAGACCGAAGGCCAGAGCGCGCCGGTAGGACCGGCGCAAACGAGAATAATCGTCAATGCCAGTGCGCCACCAGAGGTGACCTGAAAGATTCGCCACAACCTTGCTGTCGAGAACCGGTCCACCCGGGTCAGCAGCGCCGCTGTCAGCATGAAAGCGGCCGGCGCTAGCGCGCTGGTCGAGAAGAGGATGTGGGGAACATTCATGGCATTTTTTTCTTCAATTTTGATGGGAGGATGATGCTTGCGTTCATTCGTTCTGTAAAATACATTGATCAGAACGAATTGATACATAAAACAGAACGATGCAACTCGACCAACTTAATTTTCATCATCTTTTTTATTTTTGGCGCGTCGCCAAGTTGGGGCACCTGACCCGTGCGGCCGAGGAGTTGCATACTTCCCAATCGGCAATCTCAGCCCAGATTCGTCAGCTGGAAGAGCGCATCGGCGAAGATTTATTCATCCGTGAAGGTCGTCGTTTGACACTGACCGACACTGGACAGTTAGTGCTCGCCTACGCCGACAACATCTTCGGCCTTGGCCAGGAGATGCTGGGTCGCTTAGAGGGGCGATCGGTCGGAATCACTCGGCTTCGCGTGGGCAGCGTGGCCACGCTCTCACGCAACTACCAGGAGAACTGGATCCGGCCATTGCTCGCAAACCCTGCCATTGTGTTGACTTTGGAGTCTGGATTGCTGGAAGGGCTGATCGCGCGACTGGTTCAGCACCAGCTCGACGTGGTCCTCGCCAACGAAACCGTTCCAGTCCATCCAGACCGTCCGCTACATTGCCGCTTTCTTGGTAGCCAGTCGATCTCGGTGGTGGGGCCGGCGAGCCGCTGGAAATCGCAAAGCCTGCGCATTCCTGATGACCTCGACGGGGAAGACATCGCTCTGCCAGGTCTACGGCACGCCTCGCGCGCCCAATTCGATGCGCTGTGCGCGTCTTCAGGCGTGAGTCCTCGCATTCGAGCAGAGGTCGATGACATGGCCATGCTTCGCCTGATTGCGCGCGACAGTGGCTGGCTGACGGTGCTGCCAGAAGTCGTGGTGCAAGATGAGCTACGGGCCGGTGTTCTCGTGACCGTTGGGCATTCAACGATCTTGCAGGAGAGCTTTTACGCCATCACCACACCGCACCGTCATCGCATTGCATTGCTGGAGCAATTGCTGTCCCGTCCAGCAGAGAGTGCGGTTGGCATTTAATCACTTCGATTGCCAAACTGTTGAGGATTTCCCATAAACCCATGCCAATCGCTTGGCGTGCTCGAATCAACGCTTTCCGGGAGGGCCCCACACCGATCTGACACCGCCAATCAGGTACCATTTTCCCGCGCTATGCATACGCTAGCGACAACGCCGCAACTGTCAGCCCGTAGTTCCCACCACCGGCAACACGATGGTGAAGCGGCTGCCTTTGCCGGCACCCTCGCTGGCAGCGGAGATATGCCCACCGTGCCGTTCGCAAATTTCCTTGGTAATGGCCAGGCCGAGACCGACCCCGGCGCGCAGGCGCCCGGCGTGGGTGGCAAATTGACTGTACGGGTTGAAGAGCTGGCCCATGTGGGCCGAATCAATCCCGATTCCGTTGTCCTTGACAGCTACCGTGAGCCACTCGCCTTCAACCGTGGCCTTGATCGAGATGTGGCCCTCGTCGCCAGTAAAGGCACTGGCGTTGAGCATGACGTTGGCCAAAGCTTGCGCAGTGCGCTCGGGATCGCAAATGACGGTAGTTCCGCGGTCGTCGAAATGAACGGCCACCCGCTGCTTGCGCGTCTGCGCCTTGGGCAGGAGTTCATCGATCGCGCAGTCCAGCACGCCCAGTAGTGGGACGGCCCTCTTGACGATGGAGATCCCGTCCTGGGCGAGGTTGGATGCATCGAGTAGGTCAGAGACGAAGCGGGAGAGCTGCTTGACTTGACGCTCTACCATGTCGGCCATATGCAGGATGCGCCCATCAGACGAAGACTGGCGCATGACGCACGCGGCCGTAAGAATCGGCGCGAGCGGATTGCGCAGCTCGTGAGCGAGCAAGGAAAGGAAAGCATCCTTGCTGTCATCTCGGCGACGAATCTCGTGTGCGAGCTGATCGCGCTCCTCAAGATCGTCGAGCATGCAAAACGTGCCGCCGAGTGCACCGCTGGCAGGATCGCGCAGCGGCCTGGCGTGCGCCGCAACCCTGCGGTACTGTCCGTCCGGACGCTCGATCAACAGGTCTGGTAGGTCGACATCTTTCCCCGCTGCGGCGGCTTGGGCGCAAGGATAGCTTGAACGGGGAAGCGACTCACCGTCGAGGCCGCAGATAGCCACCGCGCCGCTCCACTGGAACAGATGAGTTGGGTTTGGCGCCCGGCCCCAAAGTTCAACCGCAGCGTGGTTATGCGCGACCACGGCTCCGGACCTGTCGCAACAATACGCCGGTGAAGGGATCTGTTCAATGTCGAACATCGGCAGGTGCGACAGGGCACGCCGGTCTATGCATCGCCGGTTGCCGTCCGGCGACGGCGGCGTCTCCGGCGTGTGTTGAATGGCTAAGAGGTAACTCTTGTCTGTGTGTGGCGTGGCGTCCAAAGTGATCTCCTGACGCCGATGCTATTGTCGAGCCTGGCGTCGCCTTGACGCTCAGTCTTGCCTTGGATGCGAGCAAAAAGGTCGCGAAAGCAAGCGGTAAATGGAGGAGTGTCACCCTTATTAGATCATGACGGGCCACACGCAAGTGTCGGTCAGCGTCTCGAGGCCGTGTAGGATTACACCTGATGCAACGCTTGTCTTTTTTGTCTAGTGTCAGCCAAGCTGCTTTGCCTTCAAGGCGGCATCTGGCAGTGTTAAGACCCCTTGCTCAGCTATGCGCGGCATTTTTGTTGCCATGCGCGCAATGGTCGCCTGGACCAGAAAAATAGGAGAGTCGCCTTCTGAAAACAAGTGCTCACCGACCAGGCGCGCAAGTGCAACACATCCTCGTTTCTTGCACTTGATTGCCGAATGATCTTGCCACGCGATTACGCGCCACTGCCGTAGGGCTTCATGATCGCAGTCTCGCTTGGCGCCAGTGCTTGCAGGCGCTTGTAGAGTGCCCGTGTCTCAAGCAAATTCCAAACGCGCAGCATGGCCTCGATCGTATCGAAGGGTTTGGTCAGAAAATCCTTCGCCCCCAGCGATAGCGCGCGGCGCTTGGCTTCGCCAGTGGCGTCAGCGGTAACGACCAGCACCGGCCGGAAGTCAAACGGGTCGCCGCGACGTTTTAAATGCTCCAGTACGGCATACCCGTCAAGCTCAGGCATCATCAGGTCTAGCACGATCAAATCGGGATCGAAAGCGGCATATAAATCCAGCGCCTTTTGCGCACTGGTGGTACCGACTACGTGCGTGAGCCCTTCGCCAGCCAGCAGGTCTTCCAGAAGCCGCAAGTTGGCTGGCTGGTCGTCGATGATGAGTACACGCGAAGAAAGCAAATCATCTTCGTTCATTGAAGAATCCTATCGAGTAGTTCAAAAAATTCCGGCACGTTCAGTGGACTTTTTAGGTAGCCGACCGCTGGCGTGGTGTGCGAATGTGCGCCTGCTCTGAGCATAACCAACGGCAGCCCCGCCAGGGTGGCATCGTTGCGCAGGGCCTCTAAGGTCTCTTGGTCGGCCGCATCCTGGGCCAGTAACAGGATATCTGGCGCGTGCTGCCGCGCCAGCGCTAACCCCTCGCTGGCGCCAGGCGCGGTCAGCAAATGCCAGTGAGTTCGCCTCATCATGAGCGTTTCGATCAACGCCAGGCTGGAACCATCGCTGTCGATACAAAGCACCGTACGTGATGGTTTGTTCGGCGCTTCAATACCGGGCGACTTAGCGGGTGGCACAGGCACCACCTTCTGTCCCGGCTGGGCTGAGCGTGGCAGAAAAAGCGTGAAAACGCTTCCTTCACCTGGCGCGCTGCTGGCAGCGATGCTGCCGCCCATGACCTCTGCAAGCGCGCGCGAGACGGCAAGACCTAAGCCGACGCCCTCGGTTGTACCACGCTCGGCGCCAAGACGGTCGAACGGCGTGAATAGCCGGTCCTGCATTTCCACGGCGATGCCGGCCCCATCGTCTTCAAAGGCAATGGCGACCAGGTCGTCTCTCGCAAGCGTTTTGATGCGCACTTGCCCCTGCACTGCGTTGTACTTGATCGCATTGGAGAGCAGGTTCAGCACGATCTGGGTAAAGCGCTGTCGGTCGGCCTGCACGGTGAGTGTTGCGCAATCGCATGGCGCAAGCAGGCGCACGCCATATTCGCTGGCCAGGGGCGTTAATAGGGCGAGTGCTTCCATTAACACTGGCGCCACGAGCACGGGAGTCGATGTAATCGCCAACTGCCCAGCCTCAATACGGGCGACGTCCAGCATGTCATTGATCAGTGACAGCAAATGTTTGCCGGCACGGAGGATTTGCCCCACATACTGCTGGTCCTGGCTCCCAGCGATTTCTGTCGTTGCCAGCAATTGCGCGAAACCGAGAATAGCATTGAGCGGGGTGCGCAGTTCATGGCTCGTGCGCGACATGAATTGCGTTTTTGCCAAGCTGGCCGCGTGGGCAGCGGTAGCGCGGTTGGCCAGCAGGAGACTAGCCTGATGCAGCCGATCCGCCAACAGCCCCAATTCGTCGCTGGCGACGCCGGGTGCAGTGAGTGGCTGGTCGTTGACCAAGCGTTCGGCGTTTTCCGTCGCCAACCTGACCCGCCGCACCACGCGCAGGGTAAATAGCAGCATCGCAAGCGCGCCAGCCAGGCCGACCAGGATGGTTGCCGCATTCATCAGAACGTTGCGGCGCAGGGCAGCTTGCACGGCGGCAGTACGCTGCTCGACAAGCAGCGACTCGCGCGCATTCATGGCGCCTATTCCATCACGCAGTTCGTTGAGAATCTGGCGCCCAGATGACAAGCTGGCGCGCAAGTTTTCGGGGTCATTGTTATATCGTCGACGCAAAACATCCAGGTCGGCCAGCTTGAGTCGCACGAATGGCAGCAGCAGTTGTAGACGCTCACGCTGTTCAGGGTCGCGAATATTTTTTTGCAAGCGCGCCATCGCACCCGGCAATTGCAACTCCGCCGCCCGGTAGGGATCGAGAAAATCGTCCACGCCGGTCAGCAGATAGCCTCTCACGCCCGTCGCCGCTTCGGCGACCAGCGACTGCAGCGACTCAATATCGCGCTGCACTTGCAATGTGCGCAGCATTTCTGCCGTGGCGTCGGCGGTCTGGCGTTCCAAGGTGTAGCTGGTGGCCACCGAGCCCAGCAGCATGGACAAGGACGCCAGGATGATGGCGCTACCCTTGACTGTCAGCGACCAGCTATCCCAGCGCAGGCCGGCCCGCGTCATCCACCATATCCGTGATCGACTGCGTAGACAGCTGCTTGGGTGCGGTCGCGCAGGTCGAGCTTGTGCAAAATGCGTTCGATATGCACTTTCACAGTGCCGGCGGCAATCCCAAGTTCCTGCGCCAGCGCTGCATTCGTCAAGCCCCGCGGCATCAAGGCGAATACCTGAAGCTCGCGCGAGGTCAATTGCTTTAGCTTGCCCGCCGATCCGTGAGCGGCGGTGCTCGACGCCGGCTTGCTGGCAGCGAGGTAGGCCGCCGCACACATCGTCCCTAACACTTGGAGCACGGCGAGGTCGTCGGCGGCCGGCGGCGACACCTGCCGCTCGCTCATCAGCACCAGTATGCCCACGTACTTGCCGTGGTAGCGCAACGGCACCAGAATTTCCAGACAAACTGCCTTGTCACGGCCGATTTTCAGCCGGCTATGAAGATCGTGTTGGATCAATGGCAGCGCATCTTCCTGCAATACCTTGTGCAAGGCGCCGCTGATGGGAAGGCAAGCGCCAATAGGCGGCACGGTCCCCTGCGCCGCATGCACATGCAGGCCATCATTTTGTTGATACAACAGCAAACCCTCATGCATCGACATGAACGCGAGCGCTTTTGCAAGTATCGCCTTCATTGCCGCGGCACTATCGCGCTCGTTGGCAAGCGCAATGCCAGTGTCCGTTAGCAAACGCAGTCGGGCCGCGCTGCCTTCAGCGTGCCGATAGCGACTACGGGTAGCCTTGGCGCTGCCAAGCGCATCGACGGGAGGAAGGGAGGTAGTCATGGTGCCTCTTCAGAGGCCCTCATTATATGCCACTCAGCATACGAAGAATGCGCCGATCAGCCGATTTCGCGTTGCGTAATAGTAAGGATACTTTGCTCATCGCCACTGATCACTGAATGACCGGAAACACAGTGCGCGATCCCGTGCAGCCTGGGGACGTAATCGTGCCGGGGTTCCGTGGCGATAGCCGATTTCCACTTTTGGAGGAGTAAATGAAGCAAATTTTGATGGTCGCCACCTAAGCCCCAGTTTTCTGCTGTCGACAATCGCGCCGGCCGATCTCGAGATCCACGGCGTTCGCGCAGACGTCGCTCCGAACGCGCTGTACTACGGCACCTAAGTATTTCTCCCATCAGCACAATTCATCAAGGACTATCATGCGCTACTTATGCCTTCTCCCTTTTGCCGCCTTTATGCTGGCAGCTAATGCCCAGGCCACGACGACCGAAGTCTGCCATTCGTCGACGGAAAAAGAAATTGCCGGCCTGTTTGACCGTTGGAACGCCTCGCTGCAAACCGGCGATCCGGAAAAAATCGTGGCCAACTACGCCAAGAAATCCGTGCTGCTGGCGACCGTCTCGAACAAGCCTCGCTTGACCCCGGACGAGAAGACGGACTACTTCGAGCACTTTGTAAAGGGAAAGCCAGTGGGCACCATCGACAGCCGAAACATCGAGCTCGGCTGCAACAGCGCGACCGATGCAGGCTTGTACACCTTTAAGTTCGGCGACGGCAAACAAGTGAAGGCGCGCTACACCTACACTTATAAATGGGATGGCAAACAGTGGCTGATCACCAGCCATCACTCGTCCAAAATGCCGGAGCAGAGCTGAGCTCGGCTTCGCAAAACTGTCTGACTCGTCGCAAGACGAAGCAGAAAGCATCGGTAAAGGCGCACACTCACGCAGTGTAGCGGCTCGGATTAATGCGATCGGCGACGCCGGCTCGGCCCAAACAAAAACGGCGCGTTTGCAAAGTCTTGCAAAAGCGCCGTTCTTAAGTTCAACGCACCCTCTGCTTCAAACGATGTGTCGCCAGTTCAGAGGTCTGTGTCGTTCGCCGCGAGGGCGAGCTGTTACTCCCAGTTCAACGCGCCACCGGTTTGATACTCCGTCACACGCGTCTCGAAGAAATTACGTTCCTTCTTCAAATCAATCATCTCGCTCATCCAAGGGAATGGATTTTCTTCCTGGGCAAACAACATATCCATGCCAATCTGCTGCGCGCGGCGGTTCGCGATAAAACGCAAATAACCCTTGAACATGGTCGCGTTCAAGCCCAGCACGCCGCGCGGCATGGTGTCTTCCGCGTACGCATACTCCAGGTCAACCGCTTGCAGGAACAGCGCCTTGATTTCTTCCTTGAACGCCGGCGTCCACAGCAGCGGGTTTTCCATCTTGATCGTGTTGATCAGGTCAATGCCGAAATTGCAATGCATCGACTCGTCGCGCAAGATGTACTGGTACTGCTCGGCCGCGCCCATCATCTTGTTCTGGCGGCCCAGCGCCAGGATCTGCGTAAAGCCCACGTAGAAAAACAAGCCTTCCATCAGGCAAGCGAACACGATGAGCGACTTCAACAGCTTCTGGTCGTTTTCAACGGTGCCGGTGGTAAAGGCCGGGTCGGTCAGCGTGTTGATGAACGGAATCAGGAACTCATCCTTGTCGCGGATCGACTTCACTTCGTTGTAGGCATTGAAGATTTCCGCTTCGTCCAGGCCGAGCGACTCGACGATGTACTGGTAGGCGTGGGTGTGGATCGCTTCCTCGAACGCCTGGCGCAGCAGGTACTGGCGGCATTCCGGCGCCGTGATGTGGCGGTAGGTGCCCAGCACGATGTTGTTGGCGGCGAGCGAGTCGGCGGTGACGAAAAATCCCAGGTTGCGCTTGACCAGGCGACGCTCGTCGTCGGTCAGGCCGTTCGGGTTCTTCCACAGCTCGATGTCGCGCTGCATGTTCACTTCCTGCGGCATCCAGTGATTGGCGCAGCCGGCCAGGTACTTGTCCCATGCCCATTTGTACTTAAACGGGACCAACTGGTTGACGTCGGTCTTGCCGTTGATGATGCGCTTGTCGTCGGCATGCACGCGCTTGGCGACAGCTTCGGCGGGCGCGGGAGCGTCGCCGGCGCTCATTGGCAGTGGTGGTGGCGCGCTCGGTGCGCTTGTTTCATCGTCCCAGGACAACATGGTGGTATTCCTTTAGTTCGTTCAAATCAAATGTCATTGGCTCTCATGGCGGATTGCATCCGCCCTACGGACCGTGGCTCTCGTAGGGCGGATGCCAATCCGCCATGCACAGTTGCCTCTTACTGGCAAGCTTCGCATTCTTCGAAACCATCATCACCCGGACGCAGGTAACACGCTTCACCGTCGGCTTCCGCCGTTGCTGTTGCCGCCGCCGCCGCTGCCGCCGCTGCACTGTCGGCCGCCACGCCCATCGCATGGGCCGACATGCCGCCGTCCACCGCCACCGCATTCAACGCGCCGGTCTTGGAGGTTGACTTTTCCATGTGGGTCGCGGCAATGGTGCGCAGGTAGTAGGTGGTCTTCAGGCCGCGCAGCCAGGCCAGCTTGTAGGTCTCGTCCAACTTTTTGCCCGATGCACCCGCCATGTAAATGTTCAGCGACTGCGCCTGGTCGATCCACTTCTGGCGGCGCGACGCCGCTTCCACCAGCCAGCTTGGCGAGACTTCAAACGCGGTAGCGTAAATCTCACGCAAGTCTTGCGGAATGCGGTCGATCTTGGCCAGCGAACCGTCGAAGTACTTCAGGTCGGAGATCATCACTTCATCCCACAGATCGCGCGCCTTGAGGTCGCGCACCAGGTAGGCATTGATCTCCGTAAATTCGCCCGACAGGTTCGACTTTACGTACAGGTTCTGGAAGGTCGGCTCGATACAGGCTGAGACGCCAATGATGTTCGAAATGGTCGCCGTTGGCGCAATCGCCACGCAATTCGAGTTGCGCATGCCGAATTGCTCGATGCGCTCGCGCACCAGGCTCCAGTCCATGGCCGACGAGCTGTCCACTTCCAGGTAGCCGCCGCGTTCCTCGGCCAGCAGCTTGACGGAGTCTTGCGGCAGGATGCCGCGGCTCCACAGCGAACCCTCGTAAGACGCGTAACGGCCGCGCTCTTCAGCCAGCTCGGTCGAGGCCAGGTAAGCGTAGTAGCAAACGGCTTCCATCGAACGGTCCGCGAACTCGACAGCCTGCATCGACGAGTAAGGAACGCGCATCATGTGCAGACAATCCTGGAAACCCATGATACCCAGGCCCACCGGACGGTGGCGCATGTTTGAATTGCGGGCCTTGTCGACAGCGTAATAGTTGATGTCGATGACATTGTCGAGCATGCGCATTGCGGTGCGGACGGTCTTTTGCAGCTTGACCGGGTCGAGCTTGCCTTCTTTCATGTGGGCCGGCATGTTCACCGAACCAAGGTTGCAGACGGCGATTTCATCCGGTCCCGTGTTCAGGGTAATCTCGGTGCACAGGTTCGAGCTGTGGACCACGCCCGTGTGCTGCTGCGGCGAACGGATGTTGCATGGGTCCTTGAAGGTGATCCACGGGTGGCCCGTTTCAAACAGCATCGACAGCATCTTGCGCCACAGGTCGAGCGCGGCTACTTTTTTGAATACGCGGATTTCCCCGGCTGCCGCTTTCGCTTCGTAGCCCAGGTAGGCGGTCTCGAACGCTTTGCCGACCTTGTCGTGCAAGTCCGTGCAGTCGGACGGCGAAAACAGCGTCCAGTCGCCCTTTTCCATCACGCGCTTCATGAACATGTCGGGAATCCAGTTGGCCGTGTTCATGTCGTGCGTGCGGCGGCGGTCGTCGCCCGTGTTCTTGCGCAGGTCGAGGAATTCCTCGATGTCCATGTGCCACGTTTCCAGGTAGGCGCACACGGCGCCCTTGCGCTTGCCGCCCTGGTTCACGGCGACGGCGGTGTCGTTGACCACTTTCAGGAACGGCACCACGCCTTGCGACTTGCCGTTGGTGCCCTTGATGTGGGCGCCCAGGGCGCGCACCGGCGTCCAGTCGTTGCCCAGGCCGCCGGCGAACTTGGCCAGCAGCGCGTTTTCCTTGATGGCGTCGTAGATGCCTTCCAGGTCGTCCGAGACCGTGGTCAGGTAGCACGACGACAATTGCGAGCGCAGCGTGCCCGCGTTGAACAGCGTCGGGGTCGAGCTCATGAAGTCGAACGACGACAGCAGGTTGTAGAACTCGACGGCGCGCGCTTCGCGGTTTTCTTCGCGCAGCGACAGGCCCATGGCCACCCGCATGTAGAAGGCCTGCGGCATTTCAATGCGCACGTCGCGCACGTGCAAAAAGTAGCGGTCGTACAGGGTCTGCAGGCCGATGTAGCCGAACTGCAGGTCGCGGTCGGCAACCAGTGCGCGGGCCAGCTTGGCCAGGTCGAAAGATGCCAGCACCGGGTCCAGCAGTTCATTCGCGATGCCCTTGGCGATGTACTGCGGGAAGTACTCCAGATAGTGCGCGGCCGCTTTCGCCTGCGGCACTTCCTGGCCAAAGACTTCCTTGCGGATCGTGTGCAGCAGGATGCGGGCGGTGACTTGCGAGTACGCCGGGTCTTTTTCCATCAGCGCGCGCGCGGCCAGGATGGCCGACTTGTGCAGCTCTTCGACCGGCACGCCGTCGTACAGGTTGCGTACGGTTTCGGCCAGGATGGCGTCGGCGTCGACGTGCTTTTCCAGGCCGACGCAGGCGGCGTTGATCAGGTCGCGCACTTGCTGCATGTCGAGCGCGCGGCGCACGCCATTGTCAAGCACGTGGATCTGCGGGGCGGCGATATCGCTGGCGCCCTGGGCTTCCTTTTGCAGGCGGCGCTCTTCCATGTGCTTGGCGCGGTACAGCACGTAGGCGCGCGCGACGTCATGCTCGCCCGAGCGCATCAGCGACAGTTCAACCTGGTCCTGCACGTCTTCGATATGGAAGGTGCCGCCCGATGGCTGGCGCCGCACGAGGGCGCTGACGACATTGTTGGTGAGCTGCTCGACCAGGTCGCGCACGCGCGCCGAGGCTGCGCCCTGGCCGCCGACCACGGCCAGAAACGCCTTGGTGACGGCGATGGCGATCTTGGATGGCTCGAACGCGACGACCGAGCCGTTGCGGCGGATGATGCGGTAGTCGCCGCTGGCGGCGATCGCCGCCGGGCTGTTTTCGACTGGTGCGGCAGCTCCAGGTGTGACGTGCATGGGATTGTTCGGTGATTCTTGGCTTGTCTGCATGAGACCTCCTGGAACGGCTGGCAGTTGTGCTGCGCCGATTGTTATATCAAGTGGGCTGCCCTCGGGCGCGCCCAGTTCTAAGACTGAAAAAGAAAAAAATGACCATCCTGCCTGGCGCGCCGGGCTGGAATTCATCGTCATTTTTTGGTAAATACTGCGCTCTTTTTGGGGCGTTCTTTAAAGAAAGCAGTCTTATGCATTTTGGCTGAAGTTCTCTTTGTACCACTACATCTAGTGCATTGATCAAATTTGAAGACTAATTGTAGTGGCTAGGCCGAACGCTTGCAATAGCTTTCTGGAATCACTAACCTAATTTTTTTGACATTTATTCGCGTGCGGGCCCTTGACATTTCCGAGTGCGGGCGCGAGGCGCATCAGGCGGTGAGCGGACACTAACGTCAGTGCCCAAATAGCGGGCAGCCGGGTGAAAAGGTAAGGCGAAAAGCGCCAGCGCATTACCCGAGCGGGATGAGCAGACGCGAGTCATGCACCTGCGCGCCCGAGATCCGGGCTACTAGCGGCGGCCCACGCTGGTCCACCAGCAGATGGTGTTTGCAGGGTAAGCGCGCTATTTACCCCACCTTCCATTGCTAATTTTCCGCACCCAGAATCGGGGCTCCATCAACTAAAGGAGTCACGAACATGCAAGAAGAAACGAAACAGACAATATGGACGACGCGCCTGCAGGATCACGCAGCGTCGGGTCAGCCAATTCGTTCCTGGTGCGCGGTCAATGGCGTAACCGAGGCGTCGTTTCACTACTGGCGCAAGCGGCTTTCGCCGGCACCAGCAACTTCCACAAAACTGATCGCGCTGCCGTTACTGGGAGGCCACGGTGAACAGGTATTGGAAGTCGAAACACCGACCGGCTACGTGATCAGGTTGCGCAGCCAGGCGCAAGTGGACTGGCTTGGCGCGGTTGTGATGGCGTTGCGCTGATGTGGGGTACACCGCAAGGCATGGTGTACCTCGCCACAGGTCATCACGACATGCGCAAGTCGATCAACGGACTGGCGCTGGTAGTGGCCGAGACGCTGGGACTCGATCCAGTCAGCCCGCACTGGTTCGTGTTCTGTAACCGCGCCCGCGATCGGATCAAGATCCTGCACTGGGACACGAACGGCTTCTGGCTGCACTTCCGCCGGCTGGAGGAAGGTCGCTTCCACTGGCCTGAGCACGCCGACGATGCACAGGCGCTGGCCGTGACGGCACGCCAGTTGCGCTGGCTGATCGACGGCTTGAAATGGCAGAACGCGGTGGCGCATCAGGCGATGACACCGCGTGCCATGTGCTAGCAAACTTTATTTCAAAAACATGCAAATGACGTAAACCCAAAACGGAAAATGGTTTGGTAAAGTTACTGCATGTACCCACCCGAGCAACTTGCCAGCCTGCCCCCCGAACTGCGCGCCTACATCCTGGCGCTGGAAGGTCGCGCCGCCGCCGATCAGAAACAGATCGGCGCGCTGCAGCAACGCGTCTCGTTCCTGGAAGACCAGTTTCGACTGGCGCAACTGAAGCGGTTCGCGCCATCGAGCGAAAAACTGGGCGCCCAGGGTTGCCTGTTCAACGAAGCCGAGCAGGACGCCATCGCCTTCCCGGAAAGTGAAGAGCCGGACGGGGCGGATACGCCCAAATCCCCATCCAAAAAGCGCGGCCGCCGGGCTTTGCCGGCGCACCTGCCGCGCAAACGCGTCGAACACGATTTGACCGAAGCGGAAAAGGTCTGCGCCTGCTGCCAAGGTGCCCTGCACCGCATGGGTGAAGAAACGAGCGAACAGCTCGACATCATTCCAGCGAAGGTCCAGGTGTTGCAGCATGTGCGGTTCAAGTATGCCTGCCGTCAGTGCGACCGCCACGGCGAATCAAGCAAAATCATCACCAGCCCCATGCCAGCCCAGCCCATCCCTGGCAGCAACGCCAGCGCCGGCACGGTGGCCACAGTCCTGACGGCAAAATACGCTGATGGGATGCCCCTGTATCGCCAGCACGACTGGCTGCTGCGCGGCGAAGTCGATGTCGCGCGCGGTACGCTGGCCCAATGGTGCATCAAGGCCGGCGTGCTACTCACGCCGCTGTACGCGGCGCTACGGCAGGAGTTGCTGACAAGCGCATTCATCCATGGCGACGAGACCACGCTGCAGGTGCTCAACGAAGCGGGCCGCAAAGCGCAAAACACATCGTATATGTGGGTCTACCGAACGGCCCTGTGCCACGAACGTCAAGTGGTGCTGTTCGAGTACCAGCCCGGACGTGGCCACGACCATCCAGAACGTTTCCTGCTCGGTTACGAGGGGGCAGTCATGACCGACGGTTACGCTGCCTGGCGCATGCTGCCAGGCATGAAGCATCTCGGCTGCATGGCACACGCGCGGCGCAAGTTCGACGAAGCATTCAAGGCGCAGAAAAACCCATCGGGGCGAGCAAAGGAAGTGCTCGACATGATCGGCAAGCTGTACCACATCGAGTCCACGGTGAGGAAAAAGCCGCCGCCGGAGGGCAGTACAGTGGTCGAAGAAATTTACCGCTGGAGACAAGAGAAAAGCCGTCCGATCCTGGACGCACTACACGCCTGGCTGGTCAAGAATCAGGCCGAGGTCATGCCGCAATCACTGATCGGCAAGGCGATCAGCTATGCCCTCGGGCAGTGGCTGTACCTCTATCGCTACATCGATGACGGCCGGGCGCCGATCGATAACAATTTGATTGAACGCGATATCCGTCCGTTTACCATCGGTCGCAAAAATTGGCTGTTCTCGAGTTCGGTTGCGGGCGCGGATGCAAGTGCCGTGATCTACAGCTTGATGCTGACCTGCCGCGCCTGCGACATCGAGCCCTACGCCTACCTGCGCCACGTGCTTACTGAACTGCCGCAGCGGCAACCGGGCGCTGACGTTACTGACCTGCTACCGTTCAACTTCGCGTCGCTGAATCATGATCGCTGCAGCCAACGGTCGTCAGCGGTGGGGTAAATATCGCGCTTACTTTGCAGGCGAGTTTGCCACGATCGGTCGGGTTACGGCCCGTATGCTCGCCACCCACAGCTGCCGGTGCGCTAGCGGCGTCACCGCTAGCTCGATCCACATGGACGTGCGCGCGAAGCCGTCGCGCCTTTCGGCGACCGTAGGTGGGCCGGGAGATGAGTTGCTATGAGCGACCGAAGGCCTTCAGGAAGAAGTGCTTCGGCCATGGCATCACTCCGCCTGTAAACACGGCGCATATCTTAATGCCCGGACTGAACCCGCGTGCGGCCGCCCTCGCCCCAAAGGCGTCATTGCTTTCTTGAAAGGTCGAACGTCTAGCACGGACCGGATGAAGCAAGACCTACGTATCGACTATGCAACGGACACGTAAGCGTTGCTGCTTTGAACGGAGCGCGCACGAATAATGAGGACGGCGAACCCAAGCAGAGCCAAGGTCAGGGCCACCACTGAACCCTCCGCCCCAAAGGATCCGCCACTGAGCCACGACGGTCCTGTCAGATGCCCTAGAATCAGGCCATCACCGTCGCTCGTGCCGGAGACCAGCGACGAGAACACCTGGCTTTGAACATAGTTCCAAGCAAAGTGGATCCCAATGCACAGCCACAACCTGCGCGTTGCCATGTACGCCGCCGCAAACATCATTCCAAAGGCTGTACATGTCAGTACTCCGATCGGATTGGCGCCGAGATTAGGCGCGTGAACCAAGCCGAAGAATACTGAGGAAATTGCCACACCCCAGACACTTCCAAGCGCCTTTTGCGAAATGCCGAAAACAATGCCACGCCCGACTATTTCCTCGAGCAGTGCAACTCCCAGGTAAAAAGGAACGATGCTTAGCATTGCAACAGTGGGTGCGCCGAAGCCGTCAATCCGGTACGCCCCCAAAGACCACAGCACACCAAACAACAGCACCTGCATTGCAAAGCCGATCAGCACGCCAAAGGCCAGTTCGCTTGACGCTCCGCGCATCGACAACTCCGTCACGGGTCGTCTCTCGACTCGAAGCACGAAGAACCGGTATGCTAAAAAAATGAGCACTGATGCGAGTACCATCGGCCAGACATGCGCGTAACGCGCTGGAAGCAGCGCGTGCGCAGTCTTCGTCACCAAGGGTGCTGGAAGCCACACCAGCAGCGACCCCAACAGAATGCGAACCACCGGATTTCCCAGCGCGCGCCTACTTAGCGAAACACTTTTGCTGGAGGATGCTTGCTTTTCATGCATAGTCAAAATGTTCCTGCCTTTCCAATAAGCGCAAAGTTTCGCGTCACCATATGGGCCACGCAATGCGCAGACTAATAGGTCCGCTGCAGCAGGGATAGCGTCACGCGACAGGCTGCGCCGCAACTAGGACGAGTTGCAAAAATCGGGGGTTAGTCTGTGCGCGGGGCTGGGATATGCAGTTGGTGCGGCT
This sequence comes from Massilia sp. TSP1-1-2, assembly GCF_049896185.1. Lineage (NCBI taxonomy): Bacteria > Pseudomonadati > Pseudomonadota > Betaproteobacteria > Burkholderiales > Oxalobacteraceae > Massilia > Massilia sp. TSP1-1-2. The sequence continues at coordinate 116,829 of NZ_JAFCTU010000012.1, read as the reverse complement.
GAATGCAGATTCATTTGCAGCGAATGCTGGTTTGAGAGGGCTGTCGGTTGCAGGTATTGCTGGCCGATAATTGGCTGAAATGCAGGTCGATCCACTTAGCGTACTTTAAATTCCGTTTTCTGAGGCGTCCCCTTATTCATCAAATCCTTGAAAAATTCTGGCGACACCGTTCATGCCCATCACGAAAAACCAATGACCGGCCGATAGCAGACCGGCGGTATGGCTCGGTGCATGAGCTTGCGGCCATCAGGGCAAATAACAGGTTTTGTTGGGCCCTCTTACTCGGGCGCCTGGATCTCGAGCTTTTGCATCTGGTAGCGCAGCTGCCGGAAGCTGATCCCCAGCAGCACCGCCGCCTGGGTGCGGTTGAACTGCGTCTGGTTCAGCGCCCGGATGATGATGTCGCGCTCGATCTGGTTCAGGTAGTCCGGCAGACTGTTGGGCAGCGGCTCTTCGGCCACCGGCGCCGCTGGCGCAGGTTCGGCCGGCGCCGCCACTTCCACCGAGGCCTGGACCGGAACCGGAACCGGCACAGCCACCCGCGCACCCTTGAGCGACAAGTCGCACACTTCAATCACGCCGCCATCGGCAAACGCGAGCGCGCGCTCGAGGATATTTTCCAGCTCGCGCACATTGCCCGGAAACGAATAGGCCCGCAGCGCGTCCAGCACGCCCGCCCCCAGCACCGCCTTCTGGCTTGGTCCCGCCAGGCGCGCCAGCACCGCCTCGGCCAGTACGCCCAGGTCGTCGACCCGCTCGCGCAGCGGCGGCACGCTCAGTTCAATCACATTCAAGCGGTAAAACAGATCTTGCCTGAACTTGCCGGTCTCGACGCAGTGCGCCAGATTCTGGTGTGTGGCGCTGATGATGCGCACGTCGACCGGCTCTTCGGCGGTGGCGCCGATCTTGCGCACCCGCCGTTCCTGGATCGCGCGCAGCAGCTTGACCTGCATCGCCAGCGGCAGGTCGGCCACTTCGTCGAGCAGCAGCGTGCCGCCATTGGCCGCCTGGAAAAATCCTTCCCGGTCATCCGCCGCGCCCGTAAACGCGCCCTTGCGGTAGCCGAAAAACTCCGCCTCCATCAGCGCCTCGGGAATCGCGCCGCAGTTCACCGCAATGAACGGCTTGGCGGCGCGCGAACTTTGCGCGTGAATTTCGCGCGCGGCCAATTCTTTGCCGCTGCCCGATTCGCCCGTGATGGCGATCGGCGCCATCGAACGCGCCAGGCGGGCGATCTGGTCGCGCAGCGCCTGCACCATGGCCGACTCGCCAATCAGGCGCCGCGGGGCGCCCTCGCTCGCCGCGCCCGGTCCCGCCAGGCGCAGGGCCGACTGCACCATGATGCGCAGCTCGTCCAGCACGACCGGTTTGCACACATAATCGAAGGCGCCAGCCTTGAGCGCAATGACGGCATTGTCGGCGCTGCCGTAGGCGGTCACCACGGCCACCGGGATGTGGCGGTTGGACGCGGCCAGCTCGCGCACCAGCTCCAAGCCCAGACCGTCAGGCAAGCGCATGTCGGTGAGCACCAGGCCATAATCGCCGCCGGCCAGGAAAGCGCGCGCATCCTTGAGCGTGGCGGCGCTGTCAACGTCCAGGCCCATGCGCACCAGCGTAATTTCGAGCAGCTCGCGCAAATCGGCTTCGTCGTCGACGATCAGTACCCGGGGTGAACTCATTGAATGCCTCTCTAGCTTTGATGTAGCGGTATGCGTTGGGTCAATCCACCACCGGCTGCGCGAACGTAATGACGAAGCGCCCGCTCGCCTTGTGGGCGGCAACAGCGTCGTAGCGGTACTCGTAATCGAGCGTCGCTTCGTTGTTCAAGCATAGTTCGCGCGCCAGGTACAGGCCCAGACCGGTTCCCTTGTTCGAGGTGGTGTAGAACGGTTCGAACAGGTGCGAGCGCACGTCCGGCGTGATGCCCGGGCCGTCGTCCTGCACGTGCAATTCGATGCGCCCGGCCTTGTCGCTGACCGCGTAGATGCGGATACTGGCCGCCGCGCCGCTTGCATAGCGCACCGCATTGGTGAGCAGGTTGACCAGCACTTCGCGCAAGTGCAGCGGATCGAAGCGGACCGGCGCCGTGCCGATGTTGCCTAACCACATCATATCACCGCTCAGGCCGTGAGTTTCCTGGAATTCGTTCTTCAGCTCGCTTAAAAAACTGTCCAAATGCAACGGATCGCCATTCGGCTGCACTTTGCGCGACAGTTGCAAGATGTCTTCGACCATGCGGTTCACACGCGCCACATTGTCGCCGACGATTTTCAGCAGGCGCACATGGCCCGGTTCGCCCAGGTCTTCGGCCAGCAGCGCCGTCGCGTGGCCGATCGCCGACAGCGGGTTGCGCACCTCGTGCGCGATGCTCGCCGTCAGGCGCCCCATGGAAGCGAGCTTGAGCTGCTGCGCCTGGTTTTCGATGGCGGTGACGTCCTGCATGAAGATGACGCAGCGCTCGGCCGCCTCGTCGGGCGTGTCGACGCGCGCAAAACGCAATTTCAGGTGCGCCGACAAATCGCGCCGCCCGGTCCACGCCGGCGCCTGCCCGTCGGCGAAGGTGACATGCGGCTTGACCGTGACGAAGGCCGTGCGCGGCGCCGGCCTGGCCCCGGCCTGCGCCAGCCAGGCCGAAAACGCTTGCCCGATCGGCGCCAGGGCCGGCATGTCGGCCAGCCGGAAATCGCGCTGCTCTTCCGACAGGCCAAGCATGAACTGGGCCGCCGGGTTGCCGGTAAACACGCGACCGTCGCGCCCCACCACCAGGATGCCGTCTTCGACGTCGGCCATGACGATCTCGTTGATCGCCTGCTGGATCTGCAGGTCGGCGCCGCGGCGGGCGGCCAGTTCTTCCTGGCCGATCAGCTTGGCGGCCAGGCGGCTGACAACCAGTACGATGGCAAAAAACACCATGCCGTACAGGCCCGCCTGGGTCAGCGGCACACTGCGGTCGCCCACGAACACCTGGTACAGCGTTTCGCCAAGCAGGAACAGCGCCACCAGCGACGCCGACAGCAGCGCCAGCGTCAGCGGCGCCAAAATGGCGGCGCCCGCCAGCGGAAACAGGTACAGGATCACCAAACCGCTGCGCGCGCCACCGGCCGTGACATACAGCGTCGAGATGATGGCGATGTCGACGCTGATCTGCGCCACGACCTGCAGCAGGAAGCGCCGGCGCACGTAGAACGAGAGCGCGCTAAAGCCGATCGCCAGGATCACGTAGACGATGCAGGTTTCGGCATACAGGTAGTAACTGGGGGCGTAATCCTGGCGGTCGAACGTCAGGTACAGCAGCAGCACCGCGGCGATCACGATGCGCGTGCCGTTCATCGCATTGAGCGAGCGCCAGAAGGTATCGCGCGACTCGCGCGTGAGCGCGCTCCAGCGGCGCATGCCTTATTGCCCGGGCAGGCCGACGTGGCCGGGACTGCAATACTCCAGTGCGCCAACGCGCACCGATTCGGAGGCGGGAAAATACACGTGGCAATGGGCGCAGCACGCCATCGCTTCGCCTTCGTCGAGCTGACGGGCGCCGCGCAGGGGGTCATTCTGGCCCTTGTTCAGCTTGCGCAACTTGCTGCGTACGGCAAACACGACCAGGATCAGCAAGGCCAGCCAGAACAGGGCGCGCATGATCATGCCGCACCCCGCTGCAAGACCACTTCCAGCACGAAGTGGCTGCCGACATAGGCCAGCACCAGCGTGGCGAAACCGGCCAGCGTAAAGCGCAGCGCGGTTTTGCCGCGCCAGCCGCGCCAGCGCCGCCCGATCAGCAAGGCGGCAAACAGGATCCACGACAACAGCGTAAAGATGCTCTTGTGGTCCCAGCGCATGACCTTGCCAAAAACCTGCTCCGAAAACACCAGCCCGGACAGCACCGTCAGCGTAAGCAAAATAAAACCCATCCAGATCAGCCGAAACAGCAGCTTTTCCATGGTCAGCAGCGCGGGCAGTTGGTCGACCGCGTGCGCCAGCCAGCCGCCCTGGGCGACCGGCACGTGCAGGCGCGAGAGCTGCAGCGTCATCAGCACCGCGTGGAAGGCGGCAATGGTCAGCATGCTGTAAGCGAGGATGGCGACCGCGATATGCCAGGCGAAAGCGGGCGGGCGCCCTTCGAGCTGCAGCACGCTGCCGGCAAACAGGGCCGGCAAGATGGCGGCGGCGGCGGCGCACGGCATCACCAGGCGGCGCAGGCCGTCGAGCGCGACATTGCGGTTTTCGATCCAGTAGGCCGATACCGACAGCCACAGCGCGGCCGAAATCATCAGCGCAAAGCCGATGCGCAAGGTGCCGGGCGCGAGCATGTCGAACCAGAGCGCGCCGCCGTGCAGCAGCCAGGCGCCGGCGGTGATGCCGGAAATCAGGCCGCCGCGGCGGGAAGGGAGAAAGGCGCACACCGCGTACAGCAGCGCCGCAAGGACAAAGAGAGTGATTTGCATGACGCTGAGTTTACACTATCGGACCGGGTGGCTGCTAGCGGCCCGCTTTGCGGACGGCATGTCGCGCACATCGCGCCTGCCGAGGCGGCAAGGGCAAAAACGCGCACCGGCACAGCGCTTCTTCACTGCGTTCATTGGATTTCCCGAGGCCGATTGCGTGCACCGGCTGGTGCTGGCCGCAAGACTATACCGACAGGCAACAAGTGTCAAACAGCGCGAGCGGCCGGCCTTATTTGACGGCCAGGCTTTTTTTGGCGGCCTCCAGCAGGTCGGTGCGCACCCATTCGCGCGCCAGCGGCAGCTTGCCCGCAGGCGCGAGGCCCGTGCGCAGCATGGTGTCGGTGGTCACCTGGATGTGGCGCGCGCTGACGTCGAGCGCATAGGGGAAGTTGGCGCTCGCTTCGCGAAACTCGGCGCGGCTCAGCTGACCGTGGAACAGTTCGCTGCGCGCGTAGCGTTCGGCCAGCGCCGGGTCGGCAATAAAGTGGCGGGTCGCTTCGACGAAGCAGTGCATGAATTTTTCGGCCAGCGCGCGCTTGCGGTGATAAAACGCCTCGGTCATGAACAGCACGCGCACCGGTTCGCCGACCGGCGTTTCGTAGGGCCTGAGCACCTCGACCCCCTCACCCTTGATAATCGCCTGCGACGCCTGCGGCTCGGCCTGGAGCATGGCGTCGATCTTTTTCGATGCCAGCGCCTGGTTCAGCGCGTCCGGCGCCAGGTACACCAGTTGCACGTCGCGCCCGGGCGCGCTGCCGGTGGCCATGCCGGCGTCCTGCAGGCTGGCGGCCAGCAGCACTTCTTCAATGCCGCCCTGCGCCACGCCGACTTTTTTGCCTTTCAACCCTTGCAGGTTCCTGATATGTTGCCCGGGCCGCGCGACCAGCCGCAGGCCGCCTTTGGCAAAGCCGGCCACCACAAAAATGGGCGCCCCGCGCGTGCGGCCCACGATGGCCGTCGATGACGCGGTGGCGCCAACGTCCAGTTCGCCCGCGACGATGGCCGCCATCAGCTCGGCGCCCTGGGCATAGCTTTTTTCGTCGACCCGGATGCCGCACTTGGGCGCGATCTCTTTGATATACGACAGCGCGCCAAAGTGGGACATGCCGAGGTTGCCCAGCCTGACAAGTTCTTGCGCCTGGACGCCGCCCACCAGCATCACCGCAGCGGCGGCCAGGGCCGTCCGTAGTATTGCCAGAGCCATGCGCTTCTCCCAAGTTGATCCGACGAGTCAATTGCTGCACGGAAATATAACCGCTACCAACCAGGGTGTCCCTCGAACAGCGCAAGCTTTTGCTTTTTCGCGCCGGCATGCTCAACACAGGCCTTCCGGCTGCCGCGCCCCTGATCCAAGACATGCAAAAGCGAGCCGAGTCCATGCTGCGGCCCGCCGTCTTGGCAGCCTGCACATAGGGTAAAATGGTGCACCATCGGCACTGCGCCGAATCGCCTCTGTGAATCGCCACTATATATATTAGTCAGGTCTGCCATGCTCGATAACTTAACCCAACGCCTTGCCAAGGTCGTCAAGACCATGCGCGGTGAGGCGCGTCTGACCGAAACCAACACGTCCGAAATGCTGCGCGAAGTGCGCCTGGCGCTGCTCGAAGCCGACGTCGCTCTGCCCGCGGTGCGCGAGTTCATCGGCCGCGTCAAGGAAAAGGCGCTTGGCGAAGAAGTCATCGCTTCGCTCAGTCCCGGCCAGGCGCTGGTCGGCGTGGTGCAGCGCGAGCTGGCCATCTTGATGGGTGCCGATCTCGGCCCCGAAGCGTCGCAGCTCAGTTTTGCGCAGCAGCCGCCGGCGATCATCCTGATGGCCGGCTTGCAGGGCGTGGGTAAAACCACCACCGTCGGTAAACTTGCCAAGTACCTGAAAGAAGAGAAAAAGAAAAAGGTCTTGACGGTATCGGCCGACGTCTATCGCCCTGCCGCCATCGCCCAGCTCGAGTCGGTGACCAAGCAGGTCGGCGCCGACTTTTTCCCGTCGACGTCAAGCGACAAGCCGGTCGACATTGCGCTGGCCGCACTGGACTGGGCCAAGAAGCACTATCACGACGTCTTGATCATCGACACTGCTGGCCGCCTGGGTATTGACGAAGCGATGATGCAGGAGATCGCCGCCGTTCACAAGGCGGTGAACCCGATCGAAACGCTGTTCGTGGTCGACGCCATGCTGGGCCAGGATGCGATCAATACCGCCAAGGCCTTCAGCGACGCGCTGCCGCTGACCGGCATCGTTCTGACCAAGCTCGACGGCGACTCGCGCGGCGGCGCGGCGCTGTCGGTACGCCATATCACGGGCAAGCCCATCAAGTTTGCCGGCGTGTCCGAAAAACTGGACGGCCTGGAAGCGTTCGACGCGCAGCGCATGGCCAACCGTATTTTGGGCATGGGCGACATCCTCGCGCTGGTTGAGGAAGCGCGCAAGGGCGTCGACAGCAAGGCGGCGGCCGACATGGCCAATAAGATCAAGGCTGGCGGGCGCTTTGACATGAACGACTTCAAGTCGCAGCTTGGCCAGATGAAGAAAATGGGCGGCATGGCCAGCCTGATCGACAAACTGCCGGCGCAGTTCCAGCAGGCTGCCGGCGGCGCCAACATGGACCAGGCCGACAAGCAGGTGCGGCGCATGGTCGGCATCATCGACTCGATGACGCCGCAGGAGCGGGCCAAGCCGGAACTGATCAAGGCCACGCGCAAGCGCCGCATCGCGGCCGGCGCCGGGGTCCAGGTGCAGGAAGTAAACCGCATGCTGGCGCAGTACGACCAGATGCAGACCATGATGAAAAAGCTCAAGGGCGGCGGCATGATGAAGATGATGCGCGGGATGAAGGGCATGATGCCGGGCGGGATGCGCTAGCCTATTGGAGGCGGGCGCGCTGAAAAACCGGGGCGGCGGGGCCTCTCCGGGCGTAGAAGGGGCTTTTTCCCTTTAAAAAGGGCGATTTTTCTTGAAAAACACTTGCGTCATCCGGGAAACCCCACCAATATAAGCCGTGCGATCAATTGCGCAATTTCCCATGTGTTCGTTAAGGAGGCTCGAAGATGGCAACAGCCAAAAAAACCCCAGCAGCAGCGCCAGCAAAAAAGGCTGCAGCAGCCAAGCCAGCAGCAGCGGCAAAGCCAGCAGCAAAGAAAGCCGCTCCAGCTAAAGCAGCACCAAAAGCAGCAGCAGCAAAAGCACCAGCAGCGCCCCGCAAGCCGAACGCCGCTTTCATGAAAGCGATGACTCCTTCCGCGACCCTGGCCGCAGTTGTCGGCGCAGCGCCGTTGCCACGCACCGAAGTGACCAAGAAAGTCTGGGACTACATCAAGAAGCTTGATCTCCAGGACGCAGCGAACCGCCGCATGATCAATGCCGACGACAAGCTGAAAGCTGTCTTTGGCGGCAAAGCTCAGGTGTCGATGTTCGAAATGACCAAACTCATTTCCGATCACCTGAAATAATAAAATTTAGCTGTCCAAGCCGAATTCGCAAAAAGCCCCGGTCGCAATACCGGGGCTTTTGTGTTTGTGTGGAGCGCGAGCTTGATACTACTGGCCACCATAACATCGTCCTCGCGCGCGCGGCTGTAGCAAAAGGGCCAGCAGTGCCGCAGGAGTTACATCGTCCTCGCGAACGCGGGGACCCATAGAACGGATGCCAATCCCTCCTTTTGAATCAATTAGTTACAGCAATCAGATCGATTCAAGGGGAACGTGACTCGTCAGTTCTATGGGTCCCCGCGTTCGCGAGGACGATGTGGGCCATGCCGGGCGTACGTGGCGACTTTGCACGTCACTGCAACCACAAACCTTTCTTGCATCCTCGTGTTTAAAACCCGAACGCCGCCTTCATCAAGTGGAACACCTTGGTGTTTTCCATCGTCCCCTTGAACACCTGCGAACCCGCTCCGGTGGCGAACAACTTCACATCGCCCCCGCCATGCGATTCGCCGGCCATCCTGACCCCCGTCTCCTGATGGTAGTCGTCACCGAGCGCCACGGCGCTATCGACGTCGGCGCGCACGTCCGGCCGGTTAGGCCCGTTCCCGAACACCAGCGTGGTGTAGGTCTTGCCATCGGCATCCTTGGCCGGCAAGCCGTCGCTATAATTGCGCACGATGTCGAGCACGGGGTTACCCCGCTTGGCGTAGCCATTCATGACGATGGTGTGATCATGGTCGGCCGTGACGACGATCAGCGTGTTCTTCAAGCCAGGGTCGAGCACCCGCATGCGTTCCAGCGCGGCTTGAATGGCGTCGTCGAACGCAATCGTATCGACCAGCGCCCGTTTGGCGTTCGAGTCATGCAGGGCATGGTCGATCTTGCCGCCTTCGACCATCAGGAAAAAGCCATCCGGATCGGGCGCGAGCAAGTCGATCGCTTTCACCGTCATCTGCGACAACGACGGCTGCGATGGCCGGCGCTCGATCTCGTAATCGAGATGGCCCACATCGCTGTAAATGCCGACGAACTTGCGCCCCGGCTGCGCGGCGGCCATCTCGTCCTTGTTGGCGGCAACGGTGTAGCCTCTGGCCGCAAACTGCGCCATCAGGTCGCGCCCGTCCGCGCGGCCGTTGGGATTGCGCGTGGCGTCAAACGGCGTGAAGTGATTGCGCCCTCCTCCCATCAGCACGTCAACCCCATCCTGCAAGGCGGGGTTGTAGCCCGCGCCGCCGGGCACGATCTGCAGCGCGATGCTGTAGGACGCGTTGCGCTGGCAAATGTGCGCAAAGGTTGACGCGGGCGTGGCGTGCGTCAGCTCGGTGGTCGTGATCGACCCGACCGCCTTGCCGTGTGCCTTGGCCAGCTCCAGGATCGTGGTGGCGGCTTGCCCGTTGCCGGCGCCGCAGTCGTCGATGCCGGCGTTGCCATTGGCGTCTTTGCGGGCCGCGATCGGCTTGGCGTGCGCCATCGAGATGACGTCGTTATTGATTTTGATGCCCGTCATGTAGGCGCCCATTGACGGCGCGCTGTCGGTCGTCTGCGCGTCGTTCGAATAGGTCTTGATGCGGGCGCTGCGCTCGAGCCGCTCCATGTTGAGAAAACCCTCCTCCTTGTACTTGAAGATGCGCGCGGCGGTGATGGTAGTCGGACCCATGCCGTCGCCGAGGAAAAAGAGGATGTTTTTTGCCGCGGGTGCGGCGCAGGCGCCGGTGCTGCACAAGGCAGCGAGCAGCAGTGCGGGGAGTCGACGTGGCGTCATGGCGAATTCTCGGAAAAAGGGGAGCACGGCTTACCAGCCGCCGGCAGCTTTGATCAGCTCAAAGACACGCGTGTTGTCGATCGCGCCGTGGAAGGCGTCGGCGCCGGCGCCGATCGCACCGAGAAAAACATCGCTGCCGCCGTGGGTTTCGTCACCGGCAGCCGTGCGCACCACGGCTTGCTGGTGGTAGTCGTCGGCCGTCACGATGGCATCGGTCAGCAGCGGCGCCGCAGCGCGCTTGCCCTGGACCCGGCTTTCGCCCGTGCCAAAGCCGATGATGGTGAACGGCGCCCCATCCACATCCACGCGCACCTTGCCGTTGTCGACCCGGCGCACCAGCCCCAGCACGCCAGGTTCGGTCGGCGTGGTCTTGCCGGTGCGGCGCGCGTAACCGTTTAGCAGCAGCGTATGGTCATGGTCGGCGGTGACGACGATCAGCGTATTTTTCAGGCCCGGATCGATGGCCTGCATTTGCGCGATGGTGGCTTTGAGCGTGTTGTCGAACGAGACCACTTCCTGCAGCGCGCGCTTGGCGTGCGTGTCGTGCAGCGCCAGGTCGATCAGGCCGCCCTCGACCACGAGAAAAAACCCATTCGGCTTTTTCGACAGCACGCTGATCGCCTTGCTCGCCATTGCGGCCAGGCCCGGATCGCGCGCCGGGTTGCGCACGGCGTCGTAGCTGAGGTTTTCAGGCGCGAACAGGCCGACCAGGGGAGCGCCCGAGGCGGCGTCGACGGCGTTCAGTTGCGCGCTGTCGGCCACGCTGCGATAGCCCCTGGTGCGCAGTTCGGCCAGCAGGTCGCGGCCGTCGGCCCGCTTGCCGCCTTGGGCTAGCGGCAGGAAGGCGTCGGTTCCGCCGCCGAGCAGGACGTCAAGGCCGCCAAGCGCGCTGTTGTAACCGGCCCCGCCTGGCACCAGCGCGCTGGCAATGTCGGCTTCCTTGCTGCGGTGGCACGCATGGGCATACACCGCCGCCGGCGTGGCATCGGTCACGCTGGTGGTGGTCACGACGCCAACGGCCATGCCGCGCCGCCTGGCCAGTTCGGCCAGCGAGGGCGCGGCGCGCCCGCCGGTGCAGCCCTCGCGCGCGGGCGTGTCGGTGCTCATCGAGATGGCGCCGTTGTTGGACTTTATGCCGGTCATGTAGGCCGACATGGAGGCGGCGCTGTCGGTGGTTTGCGCGTCATTGGAAAACGTCTTGACGAAGGCCGATTCAGGCAAGGTGTCGAGCGTCAGGTCGCCGTCTTCGCCCACGGCGTAGATGCGCGCGGCGGTCAGCGTGTTGATGCCCATGCCGTCGCCGAGGAAAAAGAGGATGTTCTTGGGGTGGCTGGATACGGCCTGCGGCGGCTGGACCGACACGCAGCCGGCCAGGGCGGCCAGCAGTGCGGCGCCGACGATGGAAAAACGCATGGAAAACTCTCGTGCTTGGGGAGAAACGGGAAGTCTACACTGCGGGGAGGCTTGCGGCGGCAAAAAATGGGATGGCGTTCCGGGCGGCGCATGGCGAAAAAGGGGGCCGCCACTACCCTTGGAACTCCCACTTCTTCCACGCACTTAACACCGAGTTGGGATACTGCGGCTTGCCCCGGCTGCCGTTATACCGCCCCAGGGCCAGGTACAAATTGCCGCCTTCCATGTCGATATACATGCGCAAAATCGCGCACCCATAGCGCAGGTTGGTCTGCATGTGAAACAGCTTGCTGCGGTCGCTGTCACCGACCACCCCGGTCCAGAACGGCATCACCTGCATGTAGCCGCGCGCGCCCACCATCGACACCGCGTACTTGCGATACGCCGACTCGACCTGGATCAGCCCCAGCACCAGGCCCGGATCGAGACCGGCACGGCTTGACTCATACCACGCCGCCTCGAGAAACTCGAGACGCACCTGGTCGTCGGGCAGCTTGCGCTTGAGGCGTTCGGACATCTGCCCCAGCCACAGCTGGTAGCGCGCCTTTGCCGCCTCATCGCGAAAAGTTGGCTTGGGCGGGCGGGCATCGCGGATGGCGTTGGCCAGCGCCAGCCGGAGCGAGTCGGCAATCGCCTCTTCCTTCTGGTTGCCGGCCAGCGCCGCCCCCGGCCAGCACAGCGCAGCCAGCAGCAAGGCCGGCGCCGTCATGCGGGCAATATACGCGCCCCTGCTCACAAGCGCAGTTTGCCCTGGATGAACGCGACCATGTCCGCCACCGGTACCGCCGTGGCCTCGGTGTCGCGCCGTCCCTGGTATTCAAGATTGCCTTCCTTCAGGCCTCGCTCGCCAATCACGACCCGGTGCGGCACGCCGATCAGTTCCCAGTCGGCGAACATGGCGCCCGGGCGCAAGCCGCGGTCGTCGACGATCACGTCCACGCCCGCTGCCTGCAGGGCTGCGTACAAGGCTTCCACTTCGGTCTTGACCATCTCGCTGCGGTCCATGCCCATCGGGCACAGCACCACTTCAAAAGGTGCGATCGCGGCCGGCCAGATGATGCCCTTGTCGTCGAAGTTCTGTTCGATCGCCGCGCCCAAAATGCGCGTCACGCCAATCCCGTAGCAACCCATTTGCAGCGGTGCGGGCTTGCCGTTTTCGTCAAGAAAAGTCGCCTTCATGCTTTCCGAGTAGGACGTCCCGAGCTGGAACACGTGGCCCACTTCGATGCCCCGTTCAATCGCCAGCACGCCCTTGCCGTCCGGCGAAGCGTCGCCTTCGATCACGTTGCGCAGGTCGGCCACGACTGGTTCGGGTATGTCGCGGCCCCAGTTGGCGCCCGTGTAATGAAAGCCTTCTTCGTTGGCGCCGCAGACAAAGTCGGCCATGTTGGCAACCGTGCGGTCGGCAACGATGGTGACGGGCGTCCTGGTGCTGATCGGCCCCAGGTAGCCGGGAATGGAACCGTAGCACGCGAGGATTTCCGCTTCGGTGGCGAAACGGTGGTTCGCCAGGCCAGGCACTTTGCCGACCTTGACTTCGTTCAGTTCATGGTCGCCGCGGATGAGCAGCATCCAGTTTTCCAGGACGGGCTTGCCGGCTACTTCCTTCTCGACCGTCAGCGCGATGGTCTTGACCGTTTGGCTCAGCGGCAGCTTGAGAAAGTCGGCAACCGACTCGCACTTGGTGGCGCCGGGCGTGGCGGTTTTGGTCAGCGCGTTGCCGGCCGGGGCGCGCACGGCGGCCAGCGGCATCGCTTCGGCCGCTTCCATGTTGGCCGCGTAGTCGGACGTCGGGCAGTAGACGATGGCGTCTTCGCCGGTGCTGGCGATGACGTGGAATTCATGCGAGCCGGAGCCGCCGATGGCGCCGTTGTCGGCCGCCACCGCGCGAAACTTCAGGCCGAAGCGGTTGAAAATGGCGGTATAGGCGTCGAACATGACCTTGTACGACGCTTTCAAGCCTTCTTCGTTGCGGTCGAACGAGTAAGCGTCCTTCATGGTGAATTCGCGTCCGCGCATCAGGCCAAAGCGCGGCCGGCGCTCGTCGCGGAACTTGGTCTGGATATGGTAAAAATTGAGCGGCAGCTGGCGGTACGACTTGATCTCGGAGCGCACCACGTCGGTGATGACTTCTTCGGACGTGGGCTGGATCGCATATTCACGGCCGTGGCGGTCTTTCACGCGCATCAGTTCCGGGCCCATTTTTTCCCAGCGGCCGGTCTCTTGCCACAACTCGGCAGGCTGCACCAGCGGCATCAGCAATTCGATACCGTTCGCCTTGTTCATTTCGTCGCGGATGATCGCTTCGACCTTGCGGATGACGCGCAAGCCGGTCGGCATATACGTATAGATGCCCGAACCGAGGCGCTTGATCATGCCGGCACGCATCATCAGCTGATGGCTGACGATTTCGGCGTCGGAAGGCGCTTCTTTTAAAGTTGAAATAAAAAAACGTGAGGCGCGCATATCGGTGAATTCTTTTTAAAAAGAGAGGGTTATAATCAACCTAATTTTAAAGGATTAGCTGGCTGATGCGTCCAATCTTTATACAAATGGGCCCGTTTCACGTGTTTCCCGCCGTTTTCGTACCCCGAAAACCTGGTGGGGAACAGAATTTGTGGGTAAATATGTAAGAAGGCGCACTCCCGGCAGAAAGTTTCGAGGTGCACTATGCTCGACCGTGAAGGGTTTCGGCCCAACGTCGGCATCATCCTGCTTAACGCCAATAACGAGGTGTGGTGGGGCAAGCGGGTGCGCGAGCACTCGTGGCAATTCCCGCAAGGGGGCATTAAATACGGTGAAACGCCTGAGCAGGCGATGTATCGCGAACTCGAGGAGGAAATTGGATTACGTCAGGAGCACGTCAAGATTGTAGGCCGCACCCGGGATTGGCTGCGCTATGAAGTACCTGATCATTTTATCAAGCGTGAGATTCGCGGGCATTATCGTGGCCAAAAGCAGATCTGGTTTTTGCTGCGCATGTGCGCGCGCGACAACGACGTCAATCTGCGCCTGACCGACCATCCGGAGTTTGACGCCTGGCGCTGGCATGATTACTGGGTGCCGCTGGACGTGGTCATCGAGTTCAAGCGGGATGTGTACCAGCGCGCGCTGCAGGAATTGTCGCGCTTTTTGACGTGGCCGGCCAGTGGCGGGCATACGCAGGAACGGCGCCATACGGCGCGCTACCTGCGCCAGCCGCACGCGCCGCGCAGCAGCCAGGCGCCGGTGGTGCTGGCCGAGGACAGCGGTTGCGAGCAGGAGCCGCAGCAGCTGGTGCTGGTGCCGACCAAAGAGTAATCAAGCAATTGTAGGGGCTCCGTGCCCCGCGGAAAAAGGCGAAGCCTGCATTGTTCCATGAGTCCCCGGCGGCTCGTGGCGGAATGCAGGCTTCGCCTTTTTCCGCCCTACGTTCGACACCGGGGAACAATCCGCCCATGCTCGCACCACTTCCCGCCACGTGCGTTCTGCGAAGAAGTCATGTAGGGCGGATAAGGGCACAGCCCGCAATCCGCCTTGAGTCGTCGGCGGCTCATGGCGGATTGCAGGCTTCGCCTTTATCCGCCCTACGTTCGACACCGGGGAACAATCTGCCCATGCTCGCACCATGTCCCGCCACGTGCGTTCTGCGAAGAAGTCATGTAGGGCGGATAAGGGCACAGCCCGCAATCCGCCATGAGTCGTCGGCGGCCCGTGGCGGAATGCAGGCTTCGCCTTTTTCCGCCCTACGTTCGACACCGGGGAACAATCCGCCCATGCTCGCTGCAAAGAAGTTCATGTAGGGCGGATAAGGGCGCAGCCCGCAATCGGCCATGAGTCGTCGGCAGCTTCGACACACGGGTACAATACGCCCATGTTCACACCCTCATCCCACGACGTGCGGCGCTTCTTCTGCGAAGCGTTCCGCAAACAGCGCTCGGGCGACATCCTGACCCCGATGGACGCCATCGCGGCCGACTGGATCGTCCAGCACCCCGAATACGCCGACGCCCTGACCGATATCGACGCCGCCATCGCGCGCGACTATTCCGTCGACGGCGGCCAGGCCAATCCCTTTCTGCACCTGTCGATGCACCTGTCGATCGCCGAGCAGGTCTCGATCGACCAGCCGCCCGGCATCCGCGCCGCGTGCACCGCCCTCACCGCCCGCCTGGGCGAACACGACGCCCACCACCAGATCATGGAATGCCTGGGCGAGATGATCTGGAAGTCGCAGCGCGACGGCGCCCCTCCCGACGCCGCAGCCTACGTCGACTGTGTGCGCAAGCGGGCCGGTTAGCACTGCGCGCGCCACATGCAAAAATCCTTCCGGGCCGGCTGGTTCAGCCGGCGGGAAGGATTCAGGGGCAGCGCGAGGAAGATAAACTTAACGCTCGATCATTAACGCTTGAGCATTAACGCTCGATCATTAACGCTCGATCATTAACGCTCGATCATTAACGCTTGAACATCAACGCTTGATCACGAGCTCCGACGGCAAGCTTTGCAGATAGGCGGCGATGTTGGCCATGTCGGCATTCGACAAGGGCTTGACCTGGCCCATCATGATCGCGTTGTTGCGCCCGTTAGGACCATCGCCACGCTTGTAAGCCCTGAGCGCGTGCTCGATGTACTCGGCATGTTGACCGGCAAGCTTGGGATAGCTCGGGTCGATCGGCTTGTTGAAATCGGCGCCATGACAGGCCGCGCAATTGAGTTCCTTGACTTTTTCCTGGCCCTTGGCGACGTTGCCGCCAGCAAAGGCGCTCATCGACACGGCGCCGCAGAACAGGGCGATCATCAGTTTTTTCATGGCTCTGTCCTTATTTCTTTTGCTGGGAGTAGTACGCAGCAGCGTCGGCGATTTCCTGGTCGGACATCGACGCGGCAACGCCGTGCATCGTCGGGTGCTTGCGGTCGCCTTTTTTGTAGGCGTTCAGCGCGTTTTCGATGTACTTGGCAGACTGACCGCCCAGCATCGGTACCGGATAAACTTCAGGGAAAGTTGCTTTGTAACCGGGAATGCCGTGGCAGCCGATACATTGTTCAACTTTAGCGGCCTTGGCGTTACCAACCGTATCCGCAGCCGCGGAGAAGTTGGCGACACCGGCGAGCACGAGAAGTGCGAAGAATTTTTTCATGGTGGCGATGGTAAGAGGTAGTCGGTACCGTACGTGCAAAATTGATACTTCTTGCACTATCAGCCTGCGAGTTTAACTGAATTAGCAAACCTCGTCCATCAATGCAGCCTGCGCAGCAACATCAAGCGAGCCGGGATCGCTTACTTTAACAACGGCGTAACGCGCGTCTTGAGGATGTTGTACTGGGCGTCGACCATTGGCCCATTGGGATCGTGGCCGGTCAGCGGCAGCAAGAAAAACGCTTTCTTCGGCGCCTTGATGGCGTCAAAGTAGCGCTTTGCCACCCCCGGCGTGGTAGTCAGGTCTTGCTCGCCGACGATCATGAACACCGGCATCCGGAACTCGGCACCCAGCTTGTACAGGTCGAGGGTGGCATGCATGCCGTCGCCCTTCATGCCCACATACTGGATCCACGAATAATCTTCGCCGCTTTCGTACTCGGCCTGCATTTTTTCAGATGCATAGGCCGGCGCAAGGCTCCACCAGGCCTTGGGCGCGGGCGTGGTCGTCTTCGCTTCGTATCCGCGCGAAATTTTCCTGAACTGGCCCGGGCTGCGCGGAGCGAGCCATGGCGGCGCGCCCAACGCTTCAAGTGCGGCGATGGTCGCAGCGTCGTTGGCGGCGCGGGCAAGGGCCATCAATTTGCGATAGCTGTCGGCTTCGTTCTCGCGCCCGTTCACCAGTTGCCCGGTGCTGAGGTAGGCGCCGAACAGCTCGGGCCGCGACTTGGCCATATGCACCGACAGTGCCGAACCCCACGATCCTCCCATCAAGATCAATTTCTTGGCCTTCAGGTGGCGGGCGACAAAGGCAGCCACTTCGGTGCCGTCGTTGGCCAGGCCGGCGATGCTCAGCGTTCCCTCTGCGGTGGCAGGATTGCGGGTGAAAGTGCGCCCCGCGCCGCGCTGGTCCCATTGCACGATGGTGAAGTCCTTTTCCCAAGCCACGTAAGGCAGCGCGCCGAACACCGTGTTCGGATTGCCCGGCCCGCCGTGCACCATCAGGATCACGGGATTGGTGCAGTCGGCACCCTTGATCGTCACCCATTGTTCGATACCGCCGATCTTGACGTAGCCTTCTTCATTGATCTGCTGGCCGGCCTTGCAGGGAAGCGGCGCGTCGGCAATGCTCTGGACAGACTGCGACGATGCCTGGAGGGGCGCTGCGGCAATCAGGGATGCAAACAACACGGTGGCGCGTATATTCATGAGGGGGATCGATGGCAGTGGGTTGATCAAGGGGTGCTACGGATGGACCATTGAACATGGTACGGCCCGCTAAGCAATCGAGCAAGGTTAATACTCTAACATTAAAGCTCGAAGTGCCCACAAAACGAGATGCCGCTTTTCCGTCCACGCGATGTCATTAGTGTGCGCACTCGGGTTCAGGGCGCCGGCGAGCCTGCACTTCCCGTTCTGCCGTATACTCCGATTAACTTCACTTTGACCATACACGCCCATGCAAGCACCGCACAACAAGGCTCACCGTTTCCAGGGTTCGGACAGCTACGTCGCCACAGCCGACCTGAAACTGGCGGTCAACGCCGCCCTCACGCTCCAGCGTCCGCTGCTGATCAAGGGCGAGCCGGGCACCGGCAAGACCATGCTGGCCGAAGAAGTGGCGCAGGCGCTCGACATGCCGCTGATGCAGTGGCATATCAAGTCCACCACCAAGGCCCAGCAAGGCCTGTACGAATATGACGCCGTCTCGCGCCTGCGCGACTCGCAGCTTGGCGACGAGCGCGTTCGCGACATCAACAATTACATCGTCAAGGGCGTGCTGTGGCAAGCCTTTACGGCGCCGGAACCGGTGGTGCTCCTGATTGACGAAATCGACAAGGCCGACATCGAGTTCCCCAACGACCTGCTGCGCGAACTTGACCGCATGGAGTTCTACGTCTACGAGACGCGCGAGATGGTCGTCGCCACCCACCGTCCGCTGGTGATCATCACCTCCAACAACGAGAAGGAACTGCCCGACGCCTTCCTGCGCCGCTGCTTTTTCCACTACATCAAATTCCCGGACAAGGATACGATGGAGCAGATCGTCAAGGTCCACTTCCCGACCCTCAAGCAGGAACTGCTGGCCACCGCATTGCAAAGCTTTTACGAAGTGCGCGACGTGCCTGGCCTGAAGAAAAAACCGTCCACTTCCGAGTTTCTCGACTGGTTAAAACTGCTGCTGGCCGAAGACATCCCGGCCGAAGCGCTGCGCAGCAAGGACGCCAAGGCCATCGTGCCGCCGCTGCACGGGGCGCTCCTCAAGAACGAGCAGGACGTGCACCTGTTCGAACGCCTGATCGCCATGCAACGGGCGAACCGCTGATGATCCAGGTCGCACCATTGCGGCTCGAGTTCAACGGCGTGCGCCTCGAACCGCTCTCGATGGCGCACGCCGACGGCCTGCGCGCGGCCGCCGGCGACGGCGAGTTGTGGAAGCTGCGCACCACGTCGGTGCCCGAGCCGCAGGACGTTGAGCACGACATCGCCAGCGCGCTGGCCACGCCGAACCGGCTCGCTTTCGCGGTGCTCGACGTCGCCAGCGGGGCCGTCATGGGCACCACCAGCTACCACGACATCGTGCCTGAAGTGGACCGCGTGGAAATTGGCTGGACCTGGTACGCCAAGAGCCGCCAGCGCAGCCATGTCAACACCAGCTGCAAGCTGCTGCTGCTCTCGCACGCCTTCGACACGCTCGGCTGCGCCGTGGTGGGACTGCGCACCGACAACTTCAATTTCCACTCGCAGGCCGCCATCGAGCGCCTGGGCGCCAAAAAAGACGGCGTGCTGCGCCACCACCACCTGCGCCGCGAAGGCACCGTGCGCGACACGGTCATGTATAGCATCCTGCGCGGCGAGTGGCCGGAAATCAAAGCACACCTGCATTACAAGCTGCAGTACACGCTGCAAAGGAACTAACGTGCTGATTGATTTTTTCTTTTCGCTCAAGGACGCCAAGATCCCGGTCACGATCAAGGAGTTCCTGACCCTGCTCGAAGCGATGCAGCAGGAAGTGATCGCGCCATCGATGGACGACTTTTACTATCTGTCGCGCCTCACGCTGGTCAAGGACGAAGCCCACTTCGACAAGTTCGACCGCGCCTTTGCCCAGTACTTCAAGGGCATCAACGCGGCGTTCGAAACGGGCACCGGCATTCCAATGGACTGGCTGATCAAGCGCATGGAGCGCGAGCTGTCGGCCGAACAAAAAGCCCAGCTCGAAAAATTCGGCTACGACAAGCTGATGGAGCGCCTGAACGAACTGCTCAAGGAGCAGAAGGAACGCCACGAAGGCGGCAGCAAGTGGATCGGTACCGGCGGCACTTCGCCGTTCGGCAATGGCGGCACCAACCCGGAAGGCATCCGCATCGGCGGCGCCGGCGGCAACCGGACCGCCGTCAAGGTGTGGGAGCAGCGCGCCTACAAGGATTACGACGCCGACCGCGAACTGGGCACGCGCAACATCAAGGTCGCGCTGCGGCGCCTGCGCAAATTCGCGCGCCAGGGCGCCGAGGACGAATTCGCGCTCGACGCCACCATCCGCGCCACCGCCAGCAACGCCGGCTACCTCGACATCAAGATGCAGCCCGAGCGCAAGAACAAGATCAAGGTGCTGATGCTGCTCGACGTAGGCGGTTCGATGGACGACCATATCGAGCGCACCGAAGAGCTGTTCTCGGCGGCCAAGACGGAATTCAAGAACATGGAGTTTTTCTACTTCCATAACTGCGTCTACGACTACCTCTGGAAGAACAACCGGCGCCGCACGGCCGAGCGCTTTCCGACCTGGGACATCTTGCGCAAGTACCCGGCCGACACCAAGCTCATTTTCGTCGGCGACGCGACCATGAGTCCTTATGAAGTGCTGGCCCCCGGCGGCTCGGTCGAATACAACAACGAGGAAGCCGGCGCCGAATGGCTGGCCCGCTTTTGCCACGCCTTCCCCAAATTCACCTGGCTCAATCCTGAGCCGGAAGGCGTCTGGCAGTATCGCCAGTCGATCTCCGTGATCAGGCAAATCATGAACAACCGGATGTTTTCGCTTACCATCGATGGGCTGGAACGCGCCATGCGCCTGCTGAGTAAATAAGGACTTTCCTCGGGATTCCCGCCATGTGGAATCGTGCGCGGGAGATCGGGTTGTAGAATCGGGCACGCAATGCCGCGTGCGATCTACCCGATCTACCACCGAGGACCTCATGCCCGATTTGCTGACGATTCTGACCGACCTGTCGTGGCCCGTGGCGATCTGCATCGCCTGGATCGCGGGAGAAATCGGCCAGCGCCTGACAAGCCTGCCGCGCATCAGTTTTTACGGCGTCACCGGCTTTGCGCTGGCGGCCCCGCAGATTGGCGTGCTGCCGCCCTCCGGCGCGGGGCCGATATTGTTTTTGGCGGACGTGGCCTTTGGCCTGATCCTGTTCGAGCTCGGTTACCGCATCAACCTGCGCTGGCTGCGCACCAACCCCTGGCTGGGAGCCGCTTCCCTGGCCGAAGCGCTGGCCACTTTTGTCGCTATCTACCTGGTCGCCAGCGCCTTCGACACCTCGTCGATGACGGCGCTGATGCTCGCCTCGCTGGGCATGTCGACCTCGCCCGCCACCGTCGTGCGCGTCATTAACGAAAGCCGCAGTTCGGGCCAGGTGACCGAACGGGTGCTGCACCTGTCGGCGCTCAACTGCGTGATGGCGGTGTTCACCTTCAACGTCATTGTCGGATTCTGGATTTTCAAGAGCTCGGCCGACATTGGCGATGCCACCTTGAGCAGTCTGGTTGCGCTGCTGCTGTCGGGCGCCATCGGCGCCGCGTTCGGCGTGGCCGTGCCGGCGTTGCTGCGCGCCCTGGGCAATCTGTCCGAGGACGCCACGGTGGGCTTTGCGCTGGCCGTGATCTTGCTGGTGTCAGTGTGCTACGCGGCGCAGCTCTCGCCGGTGGTGTCCACGCTCGCGTTCGGGCTGACGGCGCGCCACAGGCGGGTGGCGTTTGGCCAGGCGCAGCGCAATTTTGGACCGTTGGGCGAACTGCTCACGGTGCTGCTGTTCGTGTTCGCCGCCTCCACGCTGGACTGGCGCACCGTGGCCGACGGCATAACGCTGGCGCTGGCGCTGGTACTGGTGCGGGTGCTGACCAAGACCGCCGGCGTGACGGCGTTTTCGCACCTGTCGGGCATTTCGTGGCGCAAGGGTGCGCTGACCGGGATAGGGCTGGCGCCGGTGTCGGTATTTGTGATCCTGCTGCTCGAGCACACACGCTTGCGCGGCGTGAACCTGGCCGAGGAATTGCGCGCCATGGCCGGCGTGACCTTGCTGCTTGAAGTGTTCGGCCCGATCCTGATCCAGCGCGCGCTGGTGTGGGCCAAAGAAACGCCGGTGAAGAGCTGACATGCCGCTCGAACCATTCGCCCAGTCGCAGGCGCTCACCTTTGGCGTGGAGCTCGAGCTGCAGCTGGTGAACCTGTCGGACTTCAACCTGACGGCCGCCAGCCCCGACCTGCTGCACCTGTTGGCGCGCAAACCCTTTCCCGGCAACGTAACGCCGGAAATCGCCGAGAGCATGATCGAAATTAATTCGAGCGTGCACACCCACCACCTGCCGCTGCTGGCCGAACTGATCGAGATCCGCGACATCCTGGTGGCGGCCGGCGACCAGCTTAATATCGGCCTGTCGGGCGGCGGCACGCATCCGTTTCAGCATTGGTCGGAACAAAAGATCTTTGAAAAGCCGCGCTTTCGGGAACTGTCGGCGCTGTACGGCTATCTGGCCAAGCAGTTCACCGTGTTTGGCCAGCACGTGCACATTGGGTGCGCCTCGGGCGACGACGCCATGTTCCTGCTGCATTCGCTCAGCCGCTACATTCCGCATTTTATTGCGCTGTCGGCGTCGTCGCCCTTCGTGCAGGGGCATGACAGTCATTTCGATTCGGCGCGTTTGAATTCAGTCTTTGCTTTTCCGATGAGCGGGCGCGCGCCGTTCATGCTGACCTGGGACGAATTTGCCAATGCGTACTTTGCCAAGATGGAGGCCACCGGGATCATCAAGAGCATGAAGGATTTTTACTGGGATATCCGGCCCAAGCCGGAGTACGGCACCATCGAGCTGCGCGTGTGCGACACGCCGCTGACGGTGGAACGGGCGGCGGCGCTGGCGGGATACTTGCAGGCGCTGTGCCGCCACCTGCTGGAGCGGCGCGAAGAGGCGCCGGTGGAGGACGACTACCTGGTGTACAACTTCAACCGCTTCCAGGCGTGCCGGTTCGGGCTCGATGGATCGATCACGCATCCCAAGACGTACGAGACGACGTCGCTGCGGGACGATATTCTGGCGTCGCTGGAGCGGATGGAGCCGCACGGCGAGGCGCTGGGGAGCTTGGCGGCGTTACGGCATTTGTCGGCCGCGGCGCAGGGGTCGAGCGACGCGAGTTACCTGCGCATGGAGTATGCGGCGCATGGCAGCGCGGAGGCGATGGTGGATGCGGCGATCAGGCGCTTCAGGGGGAGCGGTGATTGAAGGGGCGATCGGTGGGAATACTATGCACTTCCACGGGCCGTAGGGCGGAAAAGGGCTTGCCCGCATTCCGCCATGCGTCTCGACGGCGCTTGACGCAAAAGGAGGCCGCCCAGCGCCTCCGGCCTTGTTCGACCTGGGCGTTGGCCAAGCCGATTGCAGCATCGGCCTTTTACAGCCGGGTTTCCCGCGCAGCCCGCAAAAACCGGTCCAAAATTGGCGTGCAATCGAGCAAATCCACGCCGCCCGCGCGGTGAAACTCCGGGTGCCACTGCAACCCCATCACAAAGTTCGCCCGCTGATACCGGATCGCTTCAATGATCCCGTCCGGGTCCGACACCGCCTCCACCACAATATCGCGCCCCAGATCCTTGACCGCCTGGTGGTGAATCGAATTGACAACCGGCCGCGCCCCCTTCGGAAACATCTGGCTGAGCGACGACCCCTCGGGAAACACGATCGCATGCCGATGCGCATCGTAATCCGAATGCACGTGCGCCAGCGCCTCAGGCACGTTGGTCGCCACATCCTGGTACAGGCTGCCGCCGAACGCCACATTGATCAGCTGGCAGCCACGGCAAATCCCCAGCACCGGTTTGCCCGCATCCACAAACTCATGCAGCAACTCCAGCTCATACAGGTCGCGCGCCCGGTCGCCATTCCACTCGGGCCTGGTCGGCGCCTCGGAATAGGTCTGCGGCGACACATCCGCCCCTCCCTGCAGCACCAGTCCGTCCAGATGGCGCGCGTAATGGCGCAAGGTGATGTTGCTGGGATGTAGAAGACCGCTGGTATTGACCGTCGGCACCATGAACACCAGCACGTCGCGCGACATCACCCACTGGGCGATCGATTCTTCAAGATATTGCAGATTTTTGCTGCGCAAACCCGTGGAACCAGGCTCCGGATGAAAAATGCGGGCAGAGACCCCGATGCGCAGCGTGCGGCGCAGAAAATCGCGTCCGATCTTGTCGCGCATCGCACGCCAGCGCGAACTGACGATGCGCCGGGCCAACGACAGTGGCGTGTCGTTGACCTTGAGATAGCGCGGCGGCGCATCGGCCGCGCGCCGGTCCGGAACGCGGGTGGCATGCGGCAGACCGTCTTTTTCGGTCGGCGGTCCGCGCCGGTCGGGCTTGTCATAATCGGGCATCCGTCAAATATAGCCCGATGTGCCCGTCGCACGATTCAAAGATGTAACAAAAAGGTTCCAGTGCAGCGTCACAGGGGAAACGACAGCAGCCTTTTGAGCGTGGCGACGATGTGGCGGTCGGCAACCGGTTTGTCGAGGATGCCGCGCACCCCCGCCGCCTTGGCCCGCTGGCTGTGATAGTGAAAGGCGCCGCCCACCAGCAGCACAATGGCGATGCGCTCGCCGCTGCGCTGGGTCTTGATGGCGCCGGCCAGGCCGTACGGATCGATCCCGGGCGTCGAGGTATTGATGAACACCACCGACACCGGCGTTTCCTCGCACAGCCGCACGGCGGTGGCGGCAGTATCGGTCCACTCGACGGCGATCGACTCGCCGATCAGCGTGGCCATGTGGTCGCGCAGCGCCCCGCTCTTGTCGATGATCAGCACGGCGCCCTTGATGGGCGCCTTGCGCCGCCTGGCGTACTCGTCCGGATCGGTGATGTCCAGGTCCAGCCGCGGCTGGCGCCGCCGCTCGGTGATGAAAGGCAGGCCGCGCGCGGTCAACTGCGCCTGCGCCTCGGCCCGGCGCTGCAGCAGCTCGCCCAGCACGGCGAACAGGCGCGGCAACTCGAGCGGGCGCGCCAGGCGCGGATACGGAAAATCGAGCACCGCATCGCCCACCACCAGCGCCGGTTCGAGCGCGGTGGGCGGCATGGCCATCAGGCGCGCCAGCGCCTTGATGTCGTCGCCGTTGGCGATCGTCAGGTCGGGGTCTTGCAAACTGTCTTCAAGCAGGCAAAAATAGCCCGGCCCGTCGACCGGCGCCTTGGCCAGGATATTGGCCAGGCGTGGTCTTTCCTCCGGGCAGAACCCGGTCAGGCGTATGGCAAAAGGGTATTTATGCATACATTTATGGCAACCCGGGGAAGAATTCACACGTCCGACACACTGTGCGTACGAATCTAACCACAATTGGCAGCGCTGGCAAGCAGTGATTCTCGCCGAATCTTCTTACTTTGCCGTCCGACAAGATAGAATGCGCAGGCATCCGCATAAAGAATTTTGACATGGCCACCAAAAAACCCGTATCCGACTACAGCGAATCATCCATCCGCGTTCTCAAGGGCCTCGAACCCGTAAAACAGCGTCCGGGCATGTACACCCGCACCGAGAATCCGCTTCACATCATCCAGGAAGTGATCGACAACGCCTCCGACGAAGCACTGGGAGGGCACTGCAAGAACATCGGCGTGACGCTCAACCCCGACGGTTCGATCACGGTGGAGGACGACGGCCGCGGCATCCCGGTCGGCCTGCACCCTGAAGAAAACGTGCCGACGGTGGAAATCGTCTTCACGCGATTGCACGCGGGCGGCAAGTTCGACAAGGGTTCGGGCGGCGCGTATGCGTTTTCGGGCGGCTTGCACGGCGTTGGCGTCTCGGTCACCAATGCGCTTTCCACGCGCCTGGAGATCACGGTCTGGCGCAAGGAAGAAAACGGCAACGGCATGCACAAGATGGCGTTCGCGCACGGCGACGTGATCGAACCGCTGGTCTCGGTGCCCGCCCCGCGCGACGGCAAAAAGAGCGGCACGCGCGTGACCGCCTGGCCCGATCCCAAGTATTTTGATTCGCCCGCCATCTCGCAGCCCGAGTTGCAGCGCCTGCTGCGCTCCAAGGCCGTGCTGCTGCCGGGCGTGACGGTCACGCTCACCAACGGCAAGACCGGCGACGTCACCACCTGGAAGTACGAAGAAGGCTTGCGCGGCTACCTGAACGAAATGCTGGCGCAAAGTTCGAGCGGCGAAACCCTGATCCCGGTGTTCGAAGGCGCCCAGTACTCGAACGGCGAAACCGACGGCTTTGCCGAAGGCGAAGGCGCGGCCTGGGTCGTGGCCTGGACCGAAGAAGGCGGCGTGGTGCGCGAGTCCTATGTCAACCTGATCCCGACCTCCAACGGCGGCACCCACGAATCGGGCCTGCGCGACGGCTTGTTTGGCGCCGTGAAAAGCTTCGTCGAGATGCACTCGCTGCTGCCAAAAGGCGTCAAGCTGCTGCCCGAAGACGTGTTTGCGCGCGTCTCGTTCGTGCTCTCGGCCAAGGTGCTCGACCCGCAGTTCCAGGGCCAGATCAAGGAGCGCCTGAACTCGCGCGACGCGGTGCGCCTGGTGTCGAGCTTTACCAAGCCGCCGCTCGAACTGTGGCTGAACCAGCACGTCGAATACGGCAAAAAGCTCGCTGACCTGGTCATCAAGCAGGCTCAGTCGCGCCTGCGCTCGCTGCAAAAGGTCGAGAAGAAAAAATCGTCGGGCGTGGCCGTTTTACCGGGCAAGCTGACCGATTGCGAATCGACCGACATTGCGCGCAACGAGATCTTCCTGGTCGAGGGCGACTCGGCGGGCGGCTCGGCCAAGATGGGGCGCGACAAGGAATTTCAGGCCATCCTGCCGTTGCGCGGCAAGGTGCTCAATTCATGGGAGACCGACCGCGACCGCCTGTTTGCCAACAACGAGATCCACGACATTGCGGTCGCCATTGGCGTGGACCCGCACAGCCACGGCGACGCACCTGATTTGTCCGGTCTTCGCTACGGCAAAATCTGCATCCTGTCGGACGCCGACGTCGACGGCTCGCACATCCAGGTACTGCTGCTCACGCTCTTTTTCAAGCACTTCCCTGCCCTGTTCACGAACGGGAACATCTGCATCGCGCGCCCGCCCCTGTACCGGGTTGACGCACCGGCGCGCGGCAAAAAGCCGATCCAGAAGCTGTATGCGCTCGACGCCGGCGAACTGCTGGCGATCGAAGACAAGCTGTCCAAGGACGGTTTGAAGGCAGGCGCGTGGAGCATCTCGCGCTTCAAGGGCCTGGGCGAGATGAACGCCGAACAGCTGTGGGAAACCACGATGAACCCGGACACGCGGCGCCTGCTGCCTGTGAAGCTGGGCGACTTCAGCCACGGCGACTCGTCGGCGCGCTTTAATATGTTGATGGGCAAGGGCGAGGCCGCAGCACGCCGCGCGTGGATCGAAGAGCACGGCAACGAAACGGAAGCGGATATCTGAGATGATCATCGGGATCGACCTTGGCACCACCAACAGCCTGGTAGCAGTCTGGCGCGACGGGAAGGCGAACATCATTCCCAACGCCCTGGGCCAGAACCTGACGCCCTCGTGCGTGGGCATGGACGACGACGGCACGGTGCTGATCGGCGAAGCGGCGCGCGCGCGCCTGCAGACCCACCCGCACCTGACGGCGGCCCTGTTCAAGCGCTACATGGGCAGCGAGCGCCAGACGCAGCTTGGCAAGCAGAGCTTCCGTCCGGAAGAACTGTCGTCGATGGTGCTGCGCTCGCTCAAGGAAGATGCCGAGGCCTTCCTCGGCCACAAGGTCACCGAAGCCATCATCACGGTGCCGGCGTATTTCAGCGACGCGCAGCGCAAGGCCACCCGCGTGGCCGGCCAGCTGGCAGGGCTGAAAGTCGAGCGCCTGCTCAACGAGCCGACCGCCGCGGCGCTTGCCTACGGCATCCAGGATACCCAGCGCGAGACCAAGTTTTTGGTGTTCGACCTGGGCGGGGGCACCTTCGACGTGTCGATCCTCGAACTGTTCGAAGGCGTGATGGAAGTGCGCGCCTCGGCCGGCGACAATTTTTTGGGCGGCGAAGACTTCGTCACCCTGATGTTCGACACTTTTTTCATCAAGAGTGGCCTGGACAAGGCACTCGGCGGCCAACCGCTCAGTCCCAGCCAGCGCCAGCGCCTGCGCGACGAGGCCGAACGCGTCAAGCGCGCGCTGTCGGAGGCCGCCACGGCGAAGATGACGTTCCACTACAACGGCACAGAATACAGCTGGGAGCTGAGCGAAGACGCGCTGGCGCAACTGTGCGAGCCGCTGATGCAGCGCCTGCGCACGCCGGTGGAGCGCGCGCTGCGCGACGCCACCATCAAGGCGTCCGAGCTCGATTCCGTGGTGCTGGCCGGCGGCGCCACGCGCATGCCGCTGGTGCGCAAACTGGCATCGCGCATGTTTGGCCGTTTCCCGATGATCCATCTCGATCCCGACGAAGCCATTGCCCTGGGCGCGGCCGTGCAGGCGGGCCTGAAAATGCGCGACGCGGCGCTCGACGAAGTGGTGATGACGGACGTGGCGCCGTATTCGCTGGGGATCGGCATTGCGCGTCAGGTCGGTCCCAACAACTATGAGGGCGGCCACTTCCTGCCCATCATCGAGCGCAATTCGACGGTGCCGGTGTCGCGCGTGGAGAACATCACCACCATCAACGACTACCAGAAGGAGCTGATGGTCAAGGTGTACCAGGGCGAGTCAAGGCGCGTTTCCGACAATATCTACCTGGGTACATTAACGTTTCCGATCGACGCGAAAAAAGCGGGCGAAGTGAGCGCCGACGTGCGCTTTACTTACGACGTGAGCGGCGTGCTGGAAGCGGAAATCACTGTGCTGCCCTCGCAGGAAAAGCACAAGCTGGTGATCACCGAAAACGCCGGCGTGATGACGCCCGCGCAGATCGAGCAGCGCCTGGTCGAACTGTCCGAACTGAAGATCCATCCGCGCGACCGGATTGAAAACCGCACGCTGGTGGCCCAGGCCGACCGTCTGTACGAACAGCTGCTCGGCCAGGACCGCGAATTTCTGGCCCAGCATATCGCCGCCTTCCAGGCCGTGCTCGACAAGCAGGAGCCGATCGCCACGCGCCGCGCGCGCGAGGTGCTCGAGCAGGTGATGCGCCAGCTCGAAGGCGGTATTTTCCTGTGAATGTGTGGACCATCCCGGGGACGAAGGCGACCGGCGACGAGCGCGAGATCAAGCGCGCGTGCGCCAGGAGGTTGAAAGTCACGCGTCCCGAGGAAAATCCCGAGGCGTTCCAGGAGCTGCGCGCAGCACACGATGCGGCGCTGCGGATGGGTGCCGGGCCGGTCGATGCAGCAAGCGGCCCGGCGCCGCAGATCTGGAATGACTTCGTGCTGCAGGAACCCGGCCAGGTGACGCGAGGACACAAGGCATTCTGCGACGGCGGTCCGCTGTTGAACTTGCTGGTTGCGGCCTGCGCCTTCCTGGCCCCTGCGCCTTTTGAAAGCGGGATCGCGCCGTGAATATCTGGTCCATTCTCGGGATAAAGGCCACCAGCGACGAACGCGCGATCAAACGCGCGTACGCCGCCAGGCTGAAAATTACCCGCCCCGAAGACGACCAGCAGGCGTTCCAGGCGTTGCGCGAGGCTTACGAGTCCGCCCTGCGGCTCGCAAGGCAAGCGGCGCTGGCCGACGAAGATGAGGACGAAGCTACTGAAGTTCCGGTGTACACCGCAGCCTACCAGCGCGGCCAGGAGGATGCGACCGAACCGGAAGCGCAAATCTATACCGCCGCCTACGAATTCGAACCGGCGTCCAGCTTGGCGGTGGATCCCATGATCGAAGCGCGCCGCGTATGGGTCGCTTTCCTGACCGACGTCCACGTAGAGCCGGGCCAGGCCCTGCGGCGGCTTGAAGTCGATGGCGAACTGCTCAACTTCGACGTGCGCCACTGCTTCGAGCTGTGCGCCGTCCAGTACTGTGCCGCAGAAGGATGCGCCGATGAATTGCGCGTGGCGCTGGCAGAGTACTTTCGATGGGAAGAGGACTGCATCCTGGTCTCGCGCGACATGCCAGAAGAGACAGGCGCCATGCTGTCATGGTTGCGCGCCTACCGCTCGCTCATGTATTTCCGCGCGCAGGCGGGCGAGGACGAAGCGGTTCGCGTATTGCTTGACGGCGAAGGCAAGAACAAGTTCCTGCGACTGTGCGATAAGGCGTTCACCGTCAGAATGCGCGAACTGGCAGCCTCGATCCGTTGGGGGCACGCCGACATGCTGCACTTTCACCTCGATGGCGACATCTTCGAAGCGTGGGAAGCAGCCGCCGAACGCAAGCGCTATTTTATTGGCACTGCGTTTGGCTCATTCCTGACCGGAATGGGATTGTGGTTGATCGCGGTTTTCACGCTGCACAATATTAATACAGTAACGCCTGAAGGGCAGACCGTCACCCTGCTGAAAGACTACGGTCTGCCGGCCTTCATCGTGGCCCATTCCATCTCCTTTATCGGCATTGGCTATCTGGTGTTCAAGGGACGCGATTACGCGGCGGCCCTGGGGAACTGGCTCGCGAAGATGGTGCATGACGTGCGCTTTCGACCGGGCGCACAATTTGGCTGGATGGGCGTGTTTGCGATTGCGTCGCTGTGCCTGTTCATCCCGAACCTGTCGAAGCTGGCCTCACTGTGCCTTTTTGCGGTGATGCTCGGTTGCGCCCTCGCCGCCACGTTTGCAAATTCAGCAGTAATGTCGCGCCGAGGGCTCGCTATTGCAGCTGTCGTCGGCGTCGTCGTCAGCCTGAGCATGGGTTACAGCAGTCATGGTGTCAACGGCATGTTGACATACATGCTGGCCGCATACTGCTTCTTCTTGCTGCTTAATCGCGGCGGGGCCGACCTGGCCGACTGGCTGGGCGTGCCGGACAGCTGGATCATCGTTGGCCGCGTTACCTGGCTCGCGGGCGTCGCCGCATTGACCGGCTACGCCGGCAGGGTGCAAGTCGATGCCGAGTACCCGCAGGGAATGTGGATCTGGCTGCTCGCCGGGATGCTGCTGTCACGGCCGACGATCCAGCATTTTTACGCCGTCATTGCAGCCTACGTCGTGCGCGCTCTTCTGTTCAATGTTTTCGGGGCGGCGTCGAGCCTCGCCAGCCAGCCCGTGGCCAGCCTCACCCTTGGCCTGATCTTTATCGCTACTTTCATGAGCGTGAACATGGTTCGCGCAAAAACCAATCAACATCA
The DNA here is from genome assembly GCF_049896185.1 of Massilia sp. TSP1-1-2. Classification (NCBI taxonomy): domain Bacteria; kingdom Pseudomonadati; phylum Pseudomonadota; class Betaproteobacteria; order Burkholderiales; family Oxalobacteraceae; genus Massilia; species Massilia sp. TSP1-1-2. The sequence goes on along the minus strand of NZ_JAFCTU010000012.1, from coordinate 86,195 downwards.
ATTTTCATAAGCACCATGCCTAACCAAACCGATCTCTTTGAAGCACCTCCACCGCCGCCGGGCGACGACGACGCCGAAACGCTGACGCTGTCCACCTTCGCCGAACGCGCCTACCTCGACTACGCCGTCTCGGTCGTCAAGGGCCGCGCGCTGCCGGACGTGGCGGACGGCCAGAAGCCGGTCCAGCGCCGCATCCTGTACCGCATGAACGAACTGCGCCTCTCGGCCACGGCCAAGCCGAGCAAATCGGCCGCCGTGGTCGGCGACGTGATGGGTAAATTGCACCCGCACGGCGACCAGTCGATTTATGACGCCATGGTACGCATGGCGCAGGAGTTTTCGCTGCGCTACCCGCTGATCGACGGCCAGGGCAATTTCGGCTCGCGCGACGGTGACGGCGCTGCGGCGATGCGCTACACGGAAGCACGTCTGAGCCCTATCGCGGCGCTGCTGCTCGATGAAATCGACCAGGGCACGGTCGACTTCCAGCCCAACTACGACGGCGAACACAAGGAACCGAAGACGCTGCCGGCCCGCCTGCCAATGGTGCTGCTCAATGGCGCCTCGGGCATCGCGGTTGGTCTGGCGACGGAAATCCCGTCGCACAACCTGACCGAGGTGGCGCAGGCCGCGGTGGCGATGATCCGCAACCCGAAAATCACGCACACCGAACTGATGGCGCTGGTGCCCGGCCCGGACTTCCCGGGCGGCGGGCAGATCATCACGCCGCCGGCGCAGATCGCCGAGATGTACGCCACCGGGCGCGGCTCGATGAAGGTACGCGCGCGCTGGAAGATCGAAGAGCTGGCGCGCGGGCAGTGGCAGGCCGTGGTGTCGGAACTGCCGCCGGGGACGTCGTCGCAAAAGGTGCTCGAGGAAATCGAGGAGCTGACCAATCCGAAAATCAGGATGGGCAAAAAAGCACTCTCGCCGGAACAGCTCACGCTCAAGCAGCTGATCCTCGGTTCGCTCGACACGATCCGCGACGAATCGGGCCGCGCCGCACCGGTGCGCTTGGTGTTCGAGCCGAAGTCGAAGAACCAGGACCAGACCGAATTCATGCAGATGCTGCTGGCGCATACGTCGCTGGAGTCGTCGAACTCGATCAACCTGGTCATGATCGGCGGCGACGGCCGTCCGCGCCAAAAAGGGCTGACCGACATCTTGCAGGAATGGATCGACTTCCGCTTTGTGACGGTGCGCCGGCGCACCGAGCACAGGCTGGGCAAGGTCAATGATCGCATCCACATTCTGGAGGGGCGCGAGGCGGTCCTGCTCAATATCGATGAAGTGATCCGCATCATCCGCAATTCTGACGAGCCGAAAGCGGCCCTGATTGCAGAATTCAGGCTGTCGGACATCCAGGCCGAAGATATTCTCGAATTGCGCCTGCGCCAGCTCGCGCGCCTGGAACACATCAAAATTCAGCAGGAACTGGCCGCACTGCGCAAGGACAAGGCATCGCTGCAGGATATCCTCGACAACCCGGCAACGATGAAACGCCTGATCATCAAGGAGATCGAGGCCGACGCCAAGCAGTACGGCGACACGCGCCGCACGCTGATCGAGGAAGCGCAGCGCGCCAGCACCGAACAGAAAATCATCGACGAACCGGTCACGGTCATCATTTCCGAAAAAGGCTGGGTGCGCGCGCGTACCGGCATCGGCCACGATATCGCGCAATTCACCTTCAAGGCGGGCGACTCGCTGTACGGCGCCTTCGAATGCCGCACCGTTGACACCCTGCTCGGCTTTGGCGACAACGGCAAGGTCTATTCCGTGCCCGTGGCGGCCCTGCCGGGCGCGCGCGGCGACGGCGTGCCGGTGACGACGCTGGTCGATCTGTCGGGCGGCGTGCGCATCCTGCATTACTTTGCGGGGAGCGCCGCGACCAACCTGTTGCTGTCGTCTTCGAGCGGCTACGGTTTCGCGGCCAAGGCTGGCGACATGGTCAGCCGGCTACGGGGCGGCAAAGCTTTCATGACACTCGACGAAGGCGGCGCGCCACTGCCGCCGCAGGTCGTGGCGGCCAATGCCAGTGCCGTGGCGTGCCTGTCCGAAAAGGGTCGGCTGCTGGTGTTCGGCATGGATGAACTCAAGACGCTGACCAATGGCGGGCGCGGCGTCACGCTGATGGAACTGGAGCCGAAGGAAAAGCTGATATCGGTGCAGCCGATCAGCCAAAAGGGCGTGACCGTGCACGGCACCTGGGCCGGCAACAAGCCGCGCGACGTGGACTTGTCCGCTTCAGGGCTGGCGGTCCACTTTGGCAAGCGCGCGCGCAAGGGCAAGGCGCTGGTGGCCAAGATCAAGTGCATCACGCTCAAACCGATCGTATAGTGACGGCAAACGTAGGGCGGAAAAGCGAGAGCGCATTCCGCCGATGCATGCGTTAATGGGTCGCACGCACTGGCGGAATGCGCTTGCGCTTTTCCGCCCTACGGGAAGCGGCATCTCATGGCTTGATCAGACTTGATCAGCCAACAAAAAACGGAGCCCGCAGGCTCCGTTTTTCTTTACTGCTGAACCAATATTACTTGGTTGCGGCTTTTTTTACGTCAGCTTTGGCTTCCGCTTTGACTTCTGCAGTCTTGGCAGCAGCAACAGCCTTGTCGGCGCCAGCTTCAACAGCAACTTTCTCTGCTTTTGCATCAGCTTTGATCATCTTCTTTTCAGCCTTCAAGTTGGCGGAAGCAACTTTCTTCTCGCCCTTGGCTTCTGCTTTCATTTTGTCTTCTGGGTCTGCCTTGGCGACATGTTCCACTGCGTCGGCGTGAGCTTCAACAGCTTTCGCTTTGGCTTTGACTTTCTTTTCGTGGGCTTTAGCATGAGCTTTGGTGACTTTGGTGTCAGCCTTGGCGTCGACTTTGGCTTCTTTCATCTCTGCCTTGGCGATGTCCTTGTCACCTTCGGCAACTGCTTTAACAACAGCCGACGATGCTGGCGTAGCAGCAGTAGCCTTGGCGGTCACTGCAGGAGTTTGTGCAAAAACCGACGTAGCAAACAAACCGGCGATCAGGGTAGCGAGTAATTTATTCATGTTTAGGTGCCTTTAACTATATGGTGGAAATTCGTGAGCGTTTCGGAGCGAAGTTCCCGCTGATCTAGCGTCCTCAACTGTATGTTTCGTCAAGTAACGGATCCAGAATATGGTTTATAGACAACAGGGTCTGTGCGCCACCGCACGCACTTTATGGGTACTCAAAGGCAATATCAAGACGAGGAAAAAGGCGACCCCATCAACAGACCTCCCGTACCTGCGGGCACTACGCCTATTTCCCGCTGTAGAGATCGATGATCGTTTCAATGCCGTCGTTACAGACGTTACAGAATCTTTCACTTCGGTCAAACATAATGCATTGCATCTCAGAACGATAAAAGCCTTTCGCCTCGTAATTGGCGCCTTCGAAAGCGCCCACGGTGCGCCGCTGCGGAGCCTGTGAAAACAATTTGCCCGTAAACGCCAAGTCTTCGCGAAACAGGGCGTTCATGTCCGACTCCGGCCGATTGGCGGCGCGCAGCGCGGCGCGGCGCTTCTGGTAAGCGCGCGAATGCTCCTCGTATTCGGCCTTGGGCCAGGGCGTCGGCAAGGGCGTCCCGGCCAGGACATGGCGCTTCCATTTAAGCGCGGCCGGGTCGCGCAGCGCCGTCACATTCGGCTCCCACGGCTCCATGCGCTTGTCCGACGGCGCGTACGCCACCGGCGAAGTGTAGTACTCGTCGGCCAGGCCGGCGAAGTGGTGGCCGAATTCGTGCACGAACAAGTAATTGGCCCAGTCGTTGCTGGCCGCAGCGGTGCTGAACTGGCCGAAGATGCCGCCGCCCCCGTAAGTGTCGTTGTTGACCAAAATTTCAATGAACTCGTAGGGCGCGTGCTGGGCGATCTCGCGCAGGGCGCGGTTGTCGAGCGTAAGCACATAGCGCTCGCTGCCGAAAATGTCGTAGCGCGTGCCCAGGGCCGACGCATGGTGCACGCCGGTCGACGGGCGCGAAACGCCCGGCTCCTGGGTTGGTACGGCCAGGCCCCAGACATTGAAGTCTGCAGCGCGCTCCTTGAACGGCGAGACGGTGAACAAATGGTCGGCCAGGCGTTTTGCATCGGCTTCGAATTTTTTCATGTCGGCGGCGGTGTAGCCGTCGCCAATGACGAGCAGGTCGACCTTGTCGGGCGAGGCGCCGTTGACCCGGATCGGGATCGGCCAGGCGGGGGCAGGTTGCTGCTTGCGCACCACGTCCGGCGCATCGGTGTCGAGCTCCACGCTCCACGCCACCGAGAACTGATTGCGTTCATCGCGTTTCAGTACGCGCACGCGCACCGGAGCGGCCGGCTTGGGGAAGCGCACCGATTCCTGGAATGAGCGGCTGGCCTTGGTCGCTTCATCGGTAGTGCGCCATTCGCCGAAGATGGTGGAAAAGCCGCGCGAATAGAGCAAGTCGCCGGTTTTGGCGTCGACCACTTCGACCCGGTTCTGGCCACGGTCGGTGTTGTCGAGCCCTTGCGCCAGGCTGCCGGGCCACGGCAGCGGTTCGACGACGACGCGTTCGAGGGCGTACTGGTCGGACAGGGCATTGCCGCTGTGGGTGTAGTCGACGCGGATCGTGGCTGGTTGGGCGGCGTGCGCGGTGGCGGCGGCCAGCGCCAGCATGGCGGCGCAAAAACGCAGGATATGGAGCGGGGACAGGGGCATGGCGGGTCCTTGCGGGAGGGTGATTGTTGCTCCCATTGTAAGGCGCGTGTGAGGATCATCAATATATTGAGTTACACCCGGAACACCCGCCACATCGTCCTCGCGCACGCGGGGACGATGTGGCGGAAGCGCGGGGCACTTGGCGGCCCCCGCACAACGCCGATGTTACCTGTATTGGTAAAACGGCTGCTGAATCTTGATCGGCTTGACGTCCAGCCGAATGTCATACACCGAATACGCATCGGCCACCGTGGATGCATACCCCACGCTGTCGTTGATCCGGCTCAGCTTGAACTCGAAGCCCAGGTCCGCCTGCAAGTCGCGCGGGCTGCCAAAGGCAATGCCGATGGCGTCCGGCTGGTCGCTGTCAAGCAGCTTGGTCATCAGGTCGACAATGGTGGTGTGCCCCAGCACATCGGCCGTAAACAACGGCCCCTTGTAGTACGGATTGGCCGGATCGAATTTACCGCCAAGCTTGTCCGCGCCTGGTGTAAAAACGTGGCTGGCAATGTTGAAGCGGTCGCCATTGTCAAGATAGCTCAAACGCGCGTTGCTGACATTGAAAGGACCCGGCACGCTGCTCGCATGGCGCAGGTCGATCAGCAGCGCCCCCTTGTAACCCAGCACTTCCACGTCGCGGTTGGGATGGATGATCATGGCGGTATTTTCGTCGATCCCCAGCCCGGTCTTGTAACCCTTGGCCAGCATCACCGGCAGCATGCGCGCGAAGCGCCCGCGCACCAGCAGGTGCTGGTCGACGAACACGTCGTCGCCAATGAAGCCGATCCCCGGCGCCATCTCCATGCCGTCGGCCACGCCGCGCTTGAGCGTGGTCAGCACCGAGCTGACGTTGTAGAACATGGTCTTGCTCATGATCGCCGCGCCGGCGCTGGTTCCGGCGATTACGCCGCCGCGCCGGTACAGCTGCCACAGGGCGTCGAGCATCAGCGTGCTGCTGCCGTCCGGTTTGCGCAGCGCTTCGGTGATGCGGGCCTGGTCGCCGCCGACGAAATACGCGCCCGCCGCGGAACTGACCTGCGCCGCAAGCGCCGCATCATTGGCCAGCGCGCGGTAATCGGTATTGGGAAGCTTGACAGCGATCGGCACCACAAAGGCGTCGGCGCCGTAGAAATTGAGGCGCGCCACATCGAGCCTGGCGGCGCGTTCAGGATTGGCCGAGGCCGAGCCGAAGACGGCAATGCGCGCGCCCTTGCCGCCGGCCAGTTCGACGATCCGTTCCCAGACCGGTTCGTTCTCGCCGCGCAGGCCACCGCCAATGATCACCAGCGTGCCTTTCGGCGCCACCGCCGCCCCGGCCGGCGCCTTGGCCTCGGCCGGGCTACTTGCCTTGACCTGGTCCTGCGCCTTGATCTCCGGCTGCACCGGCGCGGCGGCCGGCGCCGGCGCCGGAACCGCTACCTGCGCCCCCGCCACGCCGGCCAGAGCGGCCAGCACCAGCGCCACTAATACACTCTGTGCAGATTGGCGGGCCATTTTCAACATCGGTGTTTCTCTCTATTTGAATGAGTAATTCACGCTCGCAAACGCACTGCGGCCGCGCGGGTCGGTATAGGTAGGATCATAACCGGCCAGGAAATAATATGCTTGATTAGAATACGGCGGAGCCGTGTCAAGCACGTTGAGCACGCCCGCCCGCAGCTTGACCGCGCCGCTCAAAGCGTAGCTGGCGCTCAGGTCCCACAGCGAATACGCCTTGACCCTGCGCGCCGCTAGCAGCGCATTGCTGGACGGGTCGTAGGTCGTGTTCTGGTCGCGGTACGACGACGAATACTGGTTCGCCAGCGTCGCGCTCAAGGGGCCGCGGTCGAAGCCAAAACTGATCCGGTGGCGCCATTTCTGGATCACCTGGTCATTGAGGAACACGCCAAGGTTGCTGCGGTCCGCTTCGAGCGGCCCGAACTGGCGGTCGTATTTTAGCACCAGGGTACCGCTCAGGTTAACGCTGAAGCGGCCCATCGGCGCCGGTGCGCTCTTGTAATCGACGCCGACATCGACGCCGGAGGTTTTCAGGCGGCCCTGGTTTTCCTTCTGCAGCAAGATGTTGGTAATGAAGCCATCAGCATCGCGCACGATGTACTTGGCGTTGTATTTTGCGGGGCTGTCGACGATGACCTGCTCGCCAAGGGTGCTGATCACATCCCTTTTTTCGATATTCCAGTAGTCGAGCGACAGGTTCAACTGGCGGGTAGCGTCCCACATCGCGCCCAGCGCGAACTGGCGCGACGTTTCAGGCTTCAAATCCGGATTCGAGCGGCGCTCCACTGGCCACTGGTCGGTGCAGCCGTCAATCTTGTCCAGGCCCGTGCTCACGCACTGCGGGTCGGTCAGGAAGCTCGCTGCGGTGCCATAGGTGGTGGGCCGGTTCAGGTCAGCGAGCGACGGTGCGCGAAAGCCCGTGTTGGCCGAGGCGCGCAGCAGTACCGTTTTGGAGGGCTGCCAGCGGATGCCGATTTTCGGGTTGGTGGTGGAACCGACCTGGCTGTAGTCGTCGTGGCGCAGCGCCAGTTGAATTTCGAGCGCGCGGGTCAATGGCACGTTCAGCTCGGCGAACACGGAATACACCTTGCGGCTGTCGTCGGTCGGCGTCAGATCGGCCGAGCCGGTGCTGCGGTCGCCCGCGATATTGTTCGACAATAGCAGCGGCGACGGCGTGAACGTGGTGTTCTCGCGCCGCGCTTCGCCGCCGATGGCAATGGCCATGTCGCCGCCTTCGAGCGCCATCAGCGACTTTGACACCTTGCCGTCGATGGCGCTCGAGACGCCCTTCGACTTGCGCGCGTCGTCATTGATCTTGATGCTGTTGATCAGGTCGCGGCCGGTCTGGCCGGAAGGCCCGAACGGGTTGATCAAGCCCGAACGCACGCCGGCGTCGAACTGGTCGAACAGCACGTAGCCGTCCACATAGCTGTCGGTGGCGCGGTTCTCGGCCCGGCTCACGCCCAGGTCGTAGTCCCAGCCGCCAAGCACGCCCGAGGCGCCCAGCACCAGGCGCTGCGCGCGGCTGGTCACTTCATTGGTGCGGTTGCCCGCTTCTTCCATGCGGTAGCGAATCCCGCTGACGGTGGCCGGCAGGCCGGGCGCGCCGAGCGCCGTGGCGTAGGCAGGCGGCAGCCGGTTGACGGCCAGGTTGCGGATGCGGATCGGGTTGGAACTGAGCACGTAGCGGCTGTTCGCCTGCGACTGCACCACTTCGGCGAATACCTGGTGATCCGGCGCGACCTGGAACGTGGCGCGGCCGATGAAGCCGATCTTGCGCGACTCAGGATACAGCTCGGTGTCCTGCATGTAGTCGTAGCTGCAGCCAAGCGGGCCGCCCGGGCCCTGCGGCGCGTACACGCTGGCCGGGCCATTGCAGGTTCGCGCGCTCGGATTGACGCGGTTGCGGGTGCTGCCCGCCGGCAGGGCGCCGGACGCGATCAGTGCATTGCGCTGGGCGCCGGAAACGTCGACGTTGGCCGGATAGGTGTTACTGGACATGAGCGCCGGCAGCGTGGTTGCCAATGGGCGTTCGGCGATAAAACCGCGCTGGGTCGAGCGCAGCGGATCGAGCTGCTGCACGTCGAGCACGCCGAAGACATTGAAGCGGTCTTTGGACAGGTCGCCCTTGCCGCCGCTGATGCTGGCGGTGCGCTTGCCAGCGCCGCCGTGCTGGGTGGCGGCAGCCGACGCGTTCAGGTCCACGCCCTGGTAGTCCTTGCGGGTGATGAAGTTGATCACCCCGCCGATGGCGTCGGTCCCGTAGATGGCCGAGGCGCCATCCTTGAGGATCTCGACGCGCTGGATCGCGCCGGCCGGGATGTTGTTCAAGTCAACGCCGGCATTGTCGCCGGGCGAGGCAAAGTTGGCCAGGCGCCGGCCGTTGAGCAGCACCAGCGTGGACGACACGCCCAGGCCGCGCAGGTTGGCGCCGTTAAAGCCGCGCTGGCCGGAGGTGCCGTCGGTGATACTGGCGCCGTCCGACAGCGGCGCGGTGTTGGCGCTGACGTTTTTCAGCAGTTCGGCGGCGGTGGTGACGCCGCTTTTTTCAATGTCTTCGCGCCGGATCGTCTGCACCGGCAGCGCGGTCTCGCTGGCCAGGCGCTTGATCGAGGAACCGGTAATTTCGACCCGCTGCACCTTGGCCGCCTCCTCCTGCGCCAGCACGTCGTGCGAGAACAAACCAAATGCGGCGGCCAATGCAGCGGCCAGAGCAGTCCGGGCGGGCTGCTTTTTATAGTGCTGGGTCATGTCGTTACTCCTGAGGGGTTTTTATGGTCTTCTTGGTGCGAACGGGGGGCCGGCGGCGGACGCCACCGGTACTGCTGTTGAAATCTGCATCGGCGCCCTGCAGCCAGGCCGCAATGGCATCGGTCAGGCGCGCGGCTTTGGCGACGTTGTCCTGGTTGGAGACCATCAGCGTAACGACCAGCGCTTCGATCACGGCGATGGCCGCGCTCGCGCTGCTGGGTAGCACCGGATGGGTGCTCTGGGCGTACAGCACGTGGTTGGCTACCTTGGCCAGCGCCGACGCCGGCGAGTCGGTGATCGATACCACGCAGGCGTCGCGCTGGCGGGCGAATTCGGCCAGCCGGATCACGTCGCGCGAGTAGCGCGGAAACGAGATCACGACCAGCGCGTCGTGGGCGGTGATGTTGGCCAGGTGGCCGGCGGCGACTTCGGTGCCGCCCTGCCCCGCCACTTCGATCACTTGCTGGCAAAACGGCTGCAGGTGCAGCGCCAGCATGGCGGCCAGTTGCGACGACAGGCCAAAGCCGAGCACATACACGGCGCGCGCACGGGTCAGTACCGTGACGATTTTTTCCAGTGCGGCCAAGTCGAGCGCCTGGCTGCACGCCTTGACGTTGGCGCTGGCGTATTCCAGGCTTTCGAGCGCCGGTGCGGTGGCGCCGGGCCGGCGCGCGATATTGTTGCGCAGCTTGTCGACCGGCTGCAGCACCGACTGCAGCGTGGCGGCGACCTCGTTGCGCATCGCCGCGTAATTCTTGAAGCCGATGTCGCGCGCAAAGCGGCTGATGGTGGCGGCCGACACTTGGCAGCTTTCGGCCAGCTCCTCGATGCCGACCGCCGTCACGCGCACCTGGTTGCGCAGCAGGTAGTCGGCAATGGCGCGGTTCGAGGCCGAACCCTCGGAGAGCACCTTGAGCAGCGTGACGCCGAGCGAAGATTCTGCAAAACCGATCTCGGGCGAGGCATAATCGCGGGGACTGGCAATCTGGGTCGACTTCATGGATGGTCCTGTGCGCTGGTTTGAAAAAAAACCTGTAAGAGTCTTTTTCATGAATATTTTCAAGATGACATTGACTGTACCGCCATAAAAAATAAAACTCAACTTCTTTTTGAAAATATTCTTGCATTTATTTACGACATGAAAAAAATGAGACATAATCGATTCATGCCACATTGTCGGCCAACCGCAGCAACTCCTACCTGATCATGCAATCACACACACACGCGATATCACCGCCGGGCAGCAGCATGTCCAGCCAGCTCACCAGCTTTCACTACGGCGCACCGGGCGCCGGCAAGAAGGTCTACATCCAGGCCGCGCTGCACGCCGATGAAGTGCCCGGCATGCTGGTGGCGCAGTTTTTGCGCACCGAACTGGCCGCGCTCGAAGCTGCGGGCAGCATCAAGGGCGAGATCATCCTGGTCCCGGCCGCCAATCCGCTCGGCCTGGCGCAGGCCATCCACGGAGCGCCGTTCGGCCGCTTTGACCTGAGCACCGGCACCAACTTCAACCGCGCCTACAAACACGTGGCCGACGACTTGAAGCAGTCGCTGGCGGGCAGCCTGGGGCAAGATGCCGCGGCCAACGTGGCACTGATCCGCGCGCACGCGCGCCAGTCGGTGGCCAGCTGGACACCGGCCACCGACGCCGAAACGCTCAAGAAAACGCTGCTGGGCATGGCGATCGATGCCGACATCGTGCTCGACCTGCATTGCGATAACGAGGCCGTGCTGCATATCTACGCCGGCACTCCGCTGGCGCAGGCTGCCGCGCCGCTGTCAGCCTACCTGGGCGCGCACGCGCTGCTGCTGGCGCTGGCGGCGGGCGAGGAACCGTTCGACGAAGCCTGCAGCCGCCTGTGGTGGGACTTGCCGGCGCACTTCGGCCCGGCGTTCCCGATCCCGCCGGCCTGCCTGTCGGTGACGGTGGAACTGCGCGGCGAGATGGACGTCAATTACGACTATGCGAAGCAGGATGCGCGCGCCCTGCTCAACTTTTTGGCGCATGCGGGCGTGCTGGACATCGTGCCCGATCCGATGCCCGCTCCCGTGTGCGGCCCCACGCCGCTCGAAGGCGTGGAGCCGATCGCCGCGCCGCACGCCGGCATCGTGGTGTTTCGCAAGGCGCTGGGCGAGCGCGTGCAGCCGGGCGACATCATCGCCGACCTGGTCGAGCCGGTGAGCGGCGCCACGACCGAGCTGAAAGCGACGGTTGAAGGCGTGTTCTTTGCCCGCACCGCGCACCGCCACCTGCTGCGCGGGATGGCGGTCGGTAAAATCGCCGGCCAGGTCGCTTTCCGCGCCGGCAAACTGCTGAGCCAATAATGAAAATCCGCCTCCCCAATACCTTTGTCCTGCTGTTCCTGATCCTGGCGATGATCGCCCTGTCCACCTGGCTGGTGCCGGGCGGGCAGTACGACAAGCTGATCGTCGACGGCAAACCGCGCATCGATCCCAACACCTTCCATCACATCGCCAGCAACCCGCAAGGCTTGGTGGAGCTGATGATGGCGCCCATCAAGGGCTTCATCGAGGCGGCCGAAATCATCGGCTTCGTGCTCATTGTCGGCGGCGCTTTTTCGGTCCTGCAGCGCACTGACGCCATCGATTCGATGATCAAGAGCGTGGCCCGCGCGCATACGCATTCGGCCTTTGTGCGCAGCATGATGATTCCGGTGTTCGTGACCATGTTCTCGCTGGGCGGGGCCACGTTTGGCATGAGCGAAGAATCGATTCCCTTCGTGCTCATTTTCGTGCCCATGGCGCTGGCGCTTGGCTACGATTCGATCGTTGGCGTATCGATCCCGTTTGTCAGCGCGCAGGTCGGTTTTGCGGCAGCGTTCCTGAACCCTTTCAATGTCGGCGTGGCGCAGGGTATCTCGGGCATCGAAATGTTTTCGGGGTTGGGGTACCGGATCATCGTGTGGCTGATCTTCACCGGCGTAACCATCGCGTTCCTGATGTGGTACGCGGCGCGCATCAAGCGCCAGCCATCGCTTAGCCCGACTTTCGAGATGGATCAGGAGCGGCGCCAGCAAAACAGCGTCAGTTTCGACGACTTTGCCGGCATGACCGGCAAGCACGCGGCCGTGTTGTTCATCTTCCTGGGTTTCATGACGGCGATGGTGGTCGGCGTGGTGCAGTTCAAGTGGGATATCGCGCAGATTGCCGCGCTGTTCATGGGGATGGCGATCGTGGTCGGCATTGTCGGGCGGCTCGACAGCGACGCTTTTGTCGACGCCTTCATCCATGGCGCGCGCGACCTGGTGACCACGGCGCTGGTGATCGCGCTGGCGCGCGGCACGCTGATCCTGGCACGCGAGGCGCACATCATCGACACCATGCTGCATTCGCTGATGCCGCTGGTGCAGTCGTCCAGTCCGGTGTTCGCCGCGCAGAAAATGTTTCTGATCCAGACCGTGATCAATTTTTTCGTCCACTCGGGCACCGGGCAGGCTGCGTTGACGATGCCGATCATGGCGCCGCTGGCCGACCTGGTGGGCGTGACGCGCCAGACCGCCATTTTGGCGTTCCAGTTCGGCGAGCTGACACTGCCGGCGATTCCCACCTCGGGGGTGACGATCGGCGTGCTGGCGCTGGCGCGCATCCCCTGGATAACCTGGTTCAAGTGGATGATACCGCTGCAGGCACTGTACTTCGTCCTGGCGCTGCTGCTGCTCATCCCCCCCTGCCTGATGAACTGGCAATAGAGCCAAAGAAATCTTACCCCGGGTGAGATTATGTGTGAAATTGCGGACTGATCGTTGCCGGGACTTTGGATGTGGGGCAGTGAGGCCGGCGAATTGCCGGGCGGGGGGCTAGCTGAGGTACATGTTCGGGAAGTAGCGTTCCATGAGCGTTTCGGGGCGCTGCGGCGCCGTAAAGCCGAATTTTTCGTACAGGCCATGCGCGTCGCCAGTGGCCAGCGTCAGGCGCCGCAAGCCCTTCAGGCTGGGATGGGAGATCACGGCCTTCATGATCTCGGCGCTGTAGCCGCGCCCCCGATACTCGGGAATGACGAACATGTCGACCAGGTTGCCAAAAGTGGCGTAGTCGGTCACCACGCGCGCAAACGCCACCTGGCGACCGTCGACGTAGCCGCCGAAACATAGGGAATTTTCAATCGACCGATCCACCAGGGCGCGGGTAATGCCCACAGCCCAAGTCGACTGCTCGCTCAGAAAACGGTAAATGAGCGGAACGTCAAGCTCCGTCCGGTCGGTACTGATCTGGAAATTCGACACACTGGCCATGGCTGCTCGGATCCTGCTGAAAGAAGCAATTCTAACGTTGAACGCGGAGACACCAACGTTCCCTTGTACGATTTTTGGATAAATATTTTCGAATGTTTTTCGCCCGCATTGCAGACCGGCTGACGATCGACCAAGTCACCAAGGTGCCGGAGCAATTGTACGCCTCACTCTTACCTTGTTTATAATCAGGTAAATATAAGGAACCTCCCACATGACCTCACAATTTTCCAAAAAGGCCGAAGCCTGGTCCGCCCGCTTCTCCGAACCCGTCTCCGACCTCGTCAAGCGCTACACCGCTTCGGTATTTTTCGACAAACGCCTGGCCCTGTTCGATATCCAGGGTTCGCTGGCGCATGCCGAGATGCTGCAAGATCAGGGCATCATCAGCGACTTTGACCGCGCCGAAATCGAGCGCGGCATGGCCCAGATCAAAAGTGAGATCGACGCAGGCACCTTTACCTGGCTGCTCGACCTGGAAGACGTGCACCTGAACATCGAAAAACGCCTGACCGAACTGGTGGGCGACGCCGGCAAGCGTCTGCATACGGGCCGCTCGCGCAACGACCAGGTCGCCACCGATATCCGCCTGTACGTGCGCGGCGCGATCGACGACATCACGGTACTGCTGAACGCCCTGCGCGGCGCGCTGACCGACCTTGCCGAACAGCACGCCGATACCATCATGCCGGGCTTTACCCACATGCAGGTTGCCCAGCCAATTACGTTTGGCCACCATATGCTCGCCTACGTTGAAATGTTCGGGCGCGACTGTGAACGCATGGCCGATACCCGCAAGCGCGTCAACCGCCTGCCCCTTGGCGCCGCCGCACTGGCCGGCACCACCTTCCCGATCGACCGCGAGCGCGTTGCCCGCACGCTTGGTTTTGACGACGTGTGCCACAACTCGCTCGATGCAGTGTCAGACCGCGATTTCGCCATTGAGTTCTGCGCCGCGGCCGCCTTGATCATGATGCACGTCTCGCGCATGTCCGAAGAGCTGATCATCTGGATGAGTCCGCGCGTGGGCTTTATCGACATTGCCGACCGCTTTTGCACCGGTTCGTCGATCATGCCGCAAAAGAAAAACCCGGATGTGCCCGAACTGGCGCGCGGCAAGACCGGCCGCGTCTATGGCCACCTGACGGGCCTGCTGACGCTGATGAAGGGCCAGCCGCTGGCCTACAACAAGGACAACCAGGAAGACAAGGAGCCGCTGTTCGACACCGTCGACACCGTCGTCGACACGCTGCGCATCTTCGCCGACATGGCCTCGGGCATCACCGTCAAGCCGGACAATATGCGCGCCGCCGCCCTGCAAGGCTACGCCACCGCCACCGACCTGGCCGACTACCTGGTCAAGAAGGGCTTGCCATTTCGCGACGCCCACGAAGCGGTGGCCCACGCCGTGCGCGCCTGCGACGACGCCAAGTGCGACCTGTCGGAGATGTCGCTCGAACGCCTGCGCGATTTTTCCAGCCTGATCGAGGACGATGTGTTCGCCGTGCTCACGCTCGAAGGCTCGGTCGCCGCGCGCGACCATGTGGGCGGCACCGCGCCGCGCCAGGTGAAGCTGGCGATTGCGCGCGTCAGGGAGCAGCTGGCGAAGTAAAACGGCAGGGCGCAGGCGCGTAGTTCAAACAATAGATAACGGAGACTCCTGCACATGTTCATGAAACTCTCACGCCTGATCGACGGCCTGAACGAAAAAATCGCAGGCCTGGTCGGCTGGGCGCTGCTGGGGGCCGTCATCATCTGCGCCGGCAACGCGCTGGTGCGCTACACCTTTAACTACAGCTCCAACGGCTGGCTCGAAATCCAGTGGTACCTGTACGCCGCCATCTTCATGCTGGCGTCGGCCTACACCTTGCGGCGCGACGAGCATGTGCGCATCGACGTCATCGTCGGGCGCTTTTCAAAACGCACGCAAGTCTGGATCGACCTGCTGGGCTTTCTCCTGTTCCTGATTCCGGTGTGCCTCTTGATCCTGTGGCATGGCATTCCGTTTGCGCTCATTTCCCTGCGCAGCGCCGAAATGTCGAGCAACGCGGGCGGCTTGATCGTCTGGCCGGCCAAGCTGCTGGTGCCGCTGGGCTTTTTGCTGCTGGTGCTGCAGGGCCTGTCGGAGATCATCAAGCGCATCGCTTTTCTGACCGGCCGCAGCGACGGCCACGAATTCGCCAAGCACGTTTCCACGCCACAGGACGAGATCGACGCGATCAAAGCCGCCAACAATCTCGACTGAGCCTTCGATCATGGAACACTTCCTCATTGCGAATATCGCGCCCATCATGTTCGGCGCGCTCGTCATTTTCCTGCTGTCCGGTTTTCCGGTCGCGTTTTCGCTGGCCGCCAACGGCCTGTTCTTCGGCCTGGTCGGGATCGAACTCGGGCTGCTCAAGCCGGAACTGCTGCAGGCGCTGCCCAACCGGATTTTTGGCATCATGGCCAACGACACGCTGCTGGCGATCCCCTTTTTCACCTTCATGGGCTTGATCCTGGAAAGGTCGGGGATGGCCGAGGACCTGCTCGACACCATCGGACAGCTGTTCGGCCCCGTGCGCGGCGGCGTGGCCTATGCCGTCATTTTTGTCGGTGCGCTGCTGGCCGCCACCACCGGCGTGGTGGCCGCCTCGGTCATTTCGATGGGTTTGATTTCGCTGCCCGTGATGCTGCGCTATGGTTACGACAAGCGCCTGGCGTCCGGCGTGATTGCCGCCTCCGGCACGCTGGCCCAGATCATTCCGCCTTCGCTGGTGCTGATCGTGATGGCCGACCAGCTGGGCCGCTCGGTGGGCGACATGTACCGCGCCGCCTTCCTGCCCGGCCTGATGCTGACCGCAATGTACGCCGGCTACGTGCTGGCGCTGTCGATTTTCAAGCCCAAGCACATGCCGGCACTGCCGCTCGAAGCGCGCAACCTGCGCCAGCCCAACGGCGACAGCGGCATCGGTTCGCTGCTGGTGCTCATTGCCGGCGCCATCGGCGTGTCCTTCGCGTTCGCCCACCTGTGGGGCGCCAGCCACGCTGACCTGGCGAGCGACAAACTGGGCATCTACTCGGCCGCCGTGGGCATCGTCAGCGTGTTCGTGTTCGCGCTGGCCAATCGCAAATTCACATTGGGGCTGTTGTCGGTCATGGCTGAAAAAGTCGTGTTCGTGCTGGTGCCCCCGCTCACGCTTATTTTCCTGGTGCTGGGGACGATTTTCGTCGGCATCGCCACCCCGACCGAAGGCGGCGGCATGGGCGCCATGGGCGCGCTGCTGATGGCGATGGCCAACCGCCGGCTCGACTTTGCGCTCCTCAAGCAGGCGCTCGGCCACACCACGCGCCTGTCGTGCTTTGTGATGTTCATCCTGATCGGTTCGACCGTGTTCGCGCTGGTGTTTCGCGGCGTGAGCGGTGACCTGTGGGTCGAGCACTTGCTGACCAGCCTGCCGGGCGGCCAAACGGGCTTTCTGATTGTCGTCAACGTGATGTTCTTCCTGCTCGCCTTTTTTCTCGATTTTTTCGAGTTGGCCTTCATCCTGGTGCCGCTGGTCGGTCCCGTGGCGCACAAGCTGGGCATCGACCTGATCTGGTTCGGCGTGCTGCTCGGCGTGAACATGCAGACCTCATTCATGCATCCGCCATTCGGCTTTGCGCTGTTCTACCTGCGCTCGGTGGCGCCCAAGGAAGTCAAGACGTCGGACATCTACTGGGGCGCGATTCCCTTTGTCTGCATCCAGGTCATCATGGTGGCGCTGATCATCGCCTATCCGCGCATTGTGTCGGTCGAAAAAGCGGTCGACATGGAAGAAAAGCTGGAACTGAAAATCGATGCGCCGCTGGCCGAGCCTGACGCGGTAAAAGACGACACGGACAGCACGTCGGAACTGAATTTTTCCACTGATGGGCAAGCCACGCCGGACCAGGCCAAGCCGGAAGCAAAGAAGGAAGAAGACACGACGCCGGCGCTGCATTTCTCGACCGACGCCGACCCGAAAAAATAAGGAACAGCATGCGCATAGGCGGCGCCACGATGGGCAGGGCAGGTGCTGCAGGCCCGGCAGTTTGTAGCCCGCCCCGAAGCCGTTCGCTTTCGACCATGCGGTGCGCGCGCGCGATAAAGTCCGCCACTTCCCCACCGCACGGGGCATGGCATCGGGATGGATATTCATGAGTGGCCTTACCTGGTGGGCAGCGACAGCACGCCGCTGGAAGTGGGCATGTGCTTTTCGAATGAGCCGATGATCTGCATTCCGGGGCAATTCGGGATCCGCCACGAAGACCATTTTTACATGACGGCGACGGGGCCGAAGTGGTTCACAGAGCCGGCGCACCGCATTGACGCCCGGTTCGGGCTCGCCGCTCACTCGGTCTTTTGCACCAAGCCCACATACAGGCGCCGCGCGACGAAGTGATCGAAGCCACTCTGCCGAAAGGTACTCGATTCGGTTTGATAGGTGCGCTTGCTGCCGTCGAAAATATCGCTGGCGTTGACCGTCATGCTGAGCGTCTTCGTCAATCGGTGTTTCCAGCTCAGGTTCACACTGCTGGTGGCCCCATAGCGCCCGAGCGGTGTGATTCCCGCCGACTGGCCATGCGCGTCAAGCGACACCTCGTCCGGTCCCGCGTTGTAGGTGGCCGTGACGTTGATGTAAGTCGAGATACGATCCTGGCGCACCAGGCCGGGCAGGTCGGGCGTCTGCAGCATCACGCGGTAGGCGCCGCCGTCCAGGCCCACCTGCAGCTTTGCGTCGCGCTTCCAATTCACCGCCCCGGTGACGCCGGCCGAGCGCGCGCGCCCGCCATTTTGCTTGGAGGTCACCAGCACCTGGTCGGCAAAACTGCGCGCATCGGTGACCGTATCGCTGCTGGCGCGGTAGAAGGCACCCACACTGCCGCTCAAGTGCTCCAGGGCGGCATCGGCGCCTGCTTCCCATGAGGTGAGCAACTGCGGCTTGAGGCGGGGATTGCCGCGGCTGATATTTTGCACGTCGACGTAGGTGCTGAACGGATTGAGGTCGCGCGAATCGGGCCTTTGCAAACTGCGCCGGTAGCCAAGCGTCAGACCGGTGCTGTCGCTGACGGCATACTTCAGGTTCAGGCTGGGATTGAACGCCTGCCAATGGCTGGTCTGCGCGCTGTTTTGCACGCTGCCCTGCGCGGGACTGACTCGCAGCGCCATGCGCTCGGCCCTGGCGCCCAGCAGCACTTCCCATTGCCCGCGTTTGATCTGGTCGGTCAGATAGACCGCGCTCAGCGTGGTGCTCACCGCGTAGCCGTTGGTGGTGTCGGCCGCGGGCGTCTCGGCCCCGGTCGCAGGATCGACTGCGCCCTGGTAGTTGTCGATGTCGTCGCCCTGGCGCTGGATATCGACGCCCAGGCCCCACTGGCCGTGTTCCGATGGACGGCTCCAGTCGATGCTCGCTTCGCTCAGGTGGCGCGCCGACCTGGTGGCGCCGTGACTGTAGGCGGTGGCGCGCACAGGTTGCACGAACACGTCGCGATACGACTTGTCGATCAGCCCGTGCGTATCGCTACGCTGGAGCGTGGCCTTGAGCGCGGCACCGCTGTCCTGGCGGCTGTAACTGAGGCTGGCGCTGCCGTCAGACTGCTCGTTGGGGCCAAGCGAAATGCGGTGAAAAATGCTCTGGGCCGCACCCGTACGTTCTTCGTTCAACACGTCGAACAGGGGGCGCGAGCGGCGCCGGTTATAGCGCGTCGAAAGGCTCAGGCTATCGGTGTCGCTCAGGGTGTAGTCGACGCCCAGTACCGCGCTTTGCACGATGCGGCGCACGAACACTTCCGACGCCTGCAGCGTTTGCCCGGTCTGGCCGTCGAGACGATTATGCCAGCCGACGGCCGAGCGGCGCACTTTGAACGTGCCGTCATGGCGTAGCGCCAGGCTGCCATGCACGCTCATCGCCTTGCGCGTCACGTCGCCGGAAGTGCTGACATTCCACAAGCCCTGGTCGGCGGCGCTGGCCTGCACCTGCCTGTGCGCGCCCGGCTTGCGATTGCGCTTCAAGACGATATTCAAAATTGCCCCGCCATTGGCATAGGCGGCGGACGGATTGGTGATGACTTCGATGCTGGCGATGTCGGCGCCGCTCATGGTTTGCAGCGCCACCGCCCGCCCGTCACCCGACAACATGGCCGTTGGCTTGCCGTCGACCAAAACCGTGACCTGGCCATTCCCCTTGACCGAGATCTGCCCGTCGACCGTCACCGACAAACCAGGTGTCGACTGCAAAACGTCTTGCGCCGTACCGTTGGCCGCCCGCGGCATGTTCGATGCGTCATACACTGTCTTGTCGAGCTTTTTGACGACCGCCTCTTTCTTGGCTGTCACCGTGACCGTGGCGGGCGGCTCTTGCGCACGGGTTGCCGCCGGCAGCGCGACCAGGCCAAGGACGATCATGCTCAGTGTCTTGAGCGCGTCGGCACGCGACGCCGCAGCCGCAGCCGCAGCCGCAGCCGCAGCCGCAGCCGCAGCCGGGACGATTTTGGCAGAGGTGAAAACTCGATTGGAAGGCATATCGGCATTATAGATTTTTGCAATGACGAATGTGCGTGGCATCAGCCGAGAATGTTCACCGGCACTAGGCCCTAGTGGCAGCGCCTTGCCATCAGTGCCTGGCGTTGATCAGCAAGGCCGCCAGCACGGCGGCGAAGGCGTCTTGCTGTTCGGGCGCCAAGCGGCTGTTGAGCCAGAAGGTCCCGGGACGGGCGAGCGCCAGCGCGGCCACATTCTGGCCGCCGCGGTCGATGCGCAGGCCCAGCACATCGGAAACCGTACCAGGGTCCGCCGCAGAATTGTCGTGTGAAAAACCGCGCATGTCGTAGCGATCGCTGCCGATCTGGACCAGTCCGTATAAACCCTTGGCGTTGTCGTGCAGTTCCAGCGTGGCGCGCTGCGCGCCGCTGCCCAGTTCGCAATACAGCATGGACTTGCTCGATTCCACATCCACCCGGCGCAGTGCAATCGCCCTCGACTGGAACACGCGGTTGCATTGCGCGCTCCAGGCGGCGCGCGGGCCGGCGATGGCAAAGGTAAAACGTCCCGTCGCGCTTGCCTGGCTGTACTGGCCGATGCTCAGCTCATTTCCAACGCTGATGTCATGGTGTATCCCCGTCACCCCATAGCTGCCCACTTGAAAGTATCCGTCGCTAAATAGCTGGTACATGCGGCCGGCTGAGCGTACTTCGAATGGCGTGTCGGTCGAGGCAATATCTTGAGGGATGGTGTGGGTCACAGTGGCGCATCCGGTCACCGCGAGCGACAGGACCAGCGCGGCAGCTGTGGCGCCACGCTGCCGGATGGTTGATGACATGGTTTGCATGGAGCAGGTCAGTGACTTTACGATGATCACCAAGTATATTTAGGATCAAGGCCACACCCGCTGCGCAATGAAAAGTCTCTCCTGGCGGGACCAAACAGCGCGCCAGGCGATACTTTTACAGCGTTCACGGCCATCACTTCGCCACGGATGGTACAGCAAATCCATTCACAAATATTTACAAATGGGAGATAGGTTACTTTCCTAAAATCATCTATTATCGACAGACAAACGAACACATCAGGGTGGTTGCCATGCCAGTGTCACATGATGATTGTCTGACCGATATCGAAGCTGATTCCCTCGACAAGTCCCGCGCCGCGCCGCCTTCGTTGGCCCTGCCAATTGGCGCCCTGCTTTCCGGCGTGGCGCTTTCCGCCTGCGGCGGCGGTGGTGGCGGTGGTGGCGGCGCTCCCACCCCGACACCAACACCGCCCCCGGTGGTTGTTCCGCCCGAACCCGTCACCCCCGAACGGGCCTCGCGCTTCCTGGCCCAGGCCTCGATGGGCGCCACGCGCGAGCAAATCACCAAAGTGCAATTGCTCGGCTACGCCGGCTGGCTAGACGAACAATTTGCCATGCCGGCCAGCGGCGCGCGCTGGGACTATCTGGTGGCAGGCGGCTACGACGCGGCGGCCAACAAGAACAGCGAAGCGGGCGCCGACGCCTGCCAGTGGCGCAAGCTGCTCACCGCGCCCGACACCTTGCGCCAGCGCGTCACGCTCGCGCTCTCCGAAATTCTGGTCGCGGCCGTCACCGGTTTCGTCGGTTCGGGCTGGAAGGCATTTTCGGCCGCCGCCTACCTCGACCTGCTGGAAGAAAACGCCTTTGGCAGCTACCGCACGCTGCTGCAACAAGTCTCGCTCAGCGCGCCGATGGGTGAATTTCTCACCTACCGCAACAACGTCAAGTTCAACGCGACCACCGGCGCCATGCCGGACGAGAACTACGCGCGCGAAATCATGCAGCTGTTTACCATCGGCCTGGTCCAGCTTAACCTCGACGGCACGCCAAAACTGCGCACTGGCCTGCCCACGGAAACCTATACGCTGGACGACATCACCGGCCTGGCGCGCGTGTTCACCGGCTGGAACTACGACTTGACGGGCACCACCACCGACACGCCGGACTTCAAGCGTCGCCCGATGATTCAAACCGCCACCCGTCACGAGGGGGGCAGCAAGACATTTTTGGGCACCACGATCGCGGCCGGCGTCGACGGTGTCGCCAGCCTGAGCCAGGCGCTGGACGCTATCTTTGCGCACGCCAACGTGGGGCCGTTCATCGGCCGCCAGCTGATCCAGCGCATGGTGTGCAGCAACCCGAGCGCGGCCTACGTGACGCGCGTGGCTACCGTGTTCAATAACGATGGCAGCGGCGTCAAGGGCAACCTGAAGGCCGTGATCAAGGCTATTTTGCTCGACGACGAAGCGCGCAGCGCGGCGCACCTGCTCGAGCCTGGCTTCGGCAAATTGCGCGAGCCGATCCTGCGCTTGACCGCCTGGGGCCGCGCCTTCAAGGCCACCTCCCCCAGCGACGCCTGGGCCATTGGCAATACGTCCGATCCGGGCACGCGCCTGGGCCAGAGCCCCTTGCGTTCCGGCAGCGTGTTCAATTTTTTCCGGCCCGGCTACGTGCCGCCCAACAGTGCCATGGGCACGGCCGGCCTGGTGGCGCCGGAGTTTCAGATCACTAACGAGTCGACCGTGGTTGGCTACGTCAATTACCTGCAGACCGTGATCAGCCGCGGCGTGGGCGACGTCAAGGGCGACTACAGCGCCCTGCTGCCGCTGGCCGACACGGCGCAAACGCTGCTCGATGAAATCAACGTGGTGCTGGTCGCCGGCCAGTTGTCGGCGCCAACGGTGGCATTGATCAAAGGCGCGCTGGACAGCATGCCATCGGGCACCGATGCAAGCCGACTTAACCGCATTTACGCAGCGCTCGTCATGGTGATGGCCGCGCCTGAATTCATTGTGCAAAAATAGGAGCCGCCTTGAACAGCAAAGATGGAATGACCGCATCGCGGCGCGCCTTTCTGAAACGCGCATCGGCCCTGTCCGTTGCCGGCGTGGCGGCGCCTTGGGCAATCAACCTGGCTGCGATGGCGGAAGCGAGCGCGGCAGGCGCCACCGATTACAAGGCGCTGGTCTGCGTATTCCTGTACGGCGGCAACGACTATGCGAACACGCTGGTGCCGTACGACACCAGCAATTACGCTATTTACCAGCAGGCGCGACCGTCGTTTGCCCACAGCCGCGACAGCCTGGCCGCCACCGCGCTCACGAGCGCCACCGCTCCGCTCGACACGGCCGGGTTCGCCCACCAGTACGCGCTGGCGCCGGGCCTGGCGCCGCTCGTGCCCTTGTTCAATACGGGCAAGCTGGGCGTGCTGCTCAACGTCGGCACGCTGGTGCAGCCGACCACCAAGACGCAATACACGAACAAGTCAGTCAAGCTGCCGCCAAAGTTGTTTTCGCACAATGACCAGCAATCGGTATGGCAATCATCCTCGCCGGAAGGGGCAACCTCGGGCTGGGGCGGGCGCATGGGCGACCTGTTCCAGGCGGGAAACACGTATGCTACCTTCACCTGCGTGAACGTGTCGGGCAATGCCGTCTATTTGTCCGGCAAGAGCGCCGTGCAATATCAAGTATCGACCAGCGGCTCGGTCCCGCTTTCCGGCTTGAAAAATCCCTTGTTTGGTTCGAGCGCGGCGAGCGCTGCCCTGCGCACGCTGATTACCCAGCCACGCGCGCACATGCTGGAAAACGAATACAACATCGTCAGCAAGCGCTCGATCGAGGCCAATGACATCTTGACTGGCGCGCTGGCAAGCGCCCCGGCGCTCACCACGGTGTTCCCGGCCGGGAACAGCTTGGGCGACCAGCTCAAGCTGGTGGCGCGCATGATCTCGGCATCGGGCACGCTGGGTACCAAGCGCCAGGTGTTTTTCGTGTCGCTGGGCGGCTTTGATACGCACGACGGCATGCTGACCGACCACCCGGTATTGATGAGCAAACTGGGCGACGCGCTGGCGGCCTTTTATGCAGCGACGGCGGAACTTGGCGTTGCCAATCAGGTCACAACGTTTACCGCATCAGACTTTGGCCGTACGCTGACGGGCAACGCCAACGGATCCGACCACGGCTGGGGCAGCATGCATTTTGTCATGGGCGGCGCAGTGAACGGCAGCAAGTTTTACGGTACCGCGCCAATTGTCGCCAACGGCGGCCCGGACGATGTGGGCCAGGGGCGCTTGTTGCCGACCACATCAGTCGAACAAGTTGCCGCCACCGTCGGCGGCTGGCTCGGCGTCTCGGACAGCGAATTGCTGTCGCTATTGCCTAACTTGTCGAACTACAATTCAACCGTGCGCAAGCTCGGCTTCGTTTAAACTTCAGTCTTGAAACACTACCGCATCTTTTGCTAGCTGCATTTTTTACAACGTACGGCGTCGCAGTTTCCATGCGGTCGAACTTTCTTGATGGCAGAACCGAACGACACGTCGTTTGACGAACTTTTCCTGGCGCACCCGCTGCCAATGTGGGTGTACGACCTGGAGACGCTGGCGTTCCTGGCGGTAAACACGGCCGCTGTCGTTCACTACGGTTACAGCGAGGCGGAATTTCTGGCGCTGACGATCGCCGATCTGCGCCCCGCCGATGAACTGCCCAGGCTGTACGCCAACCTGAAAAGCGCGCCGCGCGACACGTTCGAGAAATCCGGCACCTGGCACCATTGCACAAAAGAAGGCGCGCTGATCGACGTTGAGATCAGCTCGCACCCCTTGTTGTTTCACGGCCGCGCGTGCAAGTTCGTGCTGGCCCATGACGTGACGGACCGGGTCCAGGCGCAGCGCAAGATCGCTCGCCTGAACCGCGTCTATGCGCTGCTGTCGGGGATCAATTCGGCCATTGTGCGCATTCGCGACCGTGATGCCCTGTTCAAGGAAGCGTGCCGCCTGGCGACCATGGAAGGCGGCTTCGTCGCGGCCAGCATCGACAAGGCGGAGGCGCACGGCGCAACGCTGCGCAATGAGTCCCATGCAGGGTGCGCTTTGCCGGCGCGGGCGGCGCTGCTTGACAGCGGCTGGATTGCCACGCGCGCGGCGCGCGAGCGCACCCCGGTCGTGTGCAACGACATCGATACAGATGGGGCCATGGTCCCCTTCTGCGACCACCTTGCCGCGCGCGGCTTTCGGGCCGTGGCGTCGTTTCCGCTGCTGGTGGGCGAGCGCCTGGAGGCGGTGCTCACGCTGGTGTCCGACACGCCCCACGTGTTCGACGCCGACGAACTGAAAGTGCTCAACGAACTGGCCGGCGACCTCTCGTTTGCGCTGCTGTTCCTGGACCGCGAAGAGCAGCTGAGCTACATGGCCTATTACGACGTCATGACCGCCCTGCCCAACCGGCGCCTGTTCCAGGACCGGCTGGCGCAACTGCTGCATGCCGGGTCGCACCCGCTGCTGGGGGTGGCGCTGATCAACCTGGACCGCTTTGCGCAGTTGAACGACGCGCTGGGCCGCCACGCCGGCGACGCCTTGCTGGTACAGATCGCCCAGCGCCTGGGCGCCTGCCTGCCCGACGCATACAACCTGGCGCGCATCGGCGGCGACACCTTTGCACTGACGCTGGCCGAACTGGCGCGCGGCGAAGACGCGGCCGAAGTCTTGCAGCAGGCGGTGTTCGGCGCGCTCGACCAGCCGTTCGAGCTTGACGGCCACGACGTGCGCATCTCGACCCGCGCCGGGCTGGCGCTGTATCCGGCCGACGGCGCGGACGCTGAGACGCTGTTCAAGCACGCCGAGGCGGCGCTCAAGAACGCCAAGTCGTCGGGCGAGCGCTATCTGTACTACGCGCCGCGCATGAACGCTGCCCTGGCCGCGCGCATGGCGCTCGAGCACGCGCTGCAGACGGCGCTCGAAGAGCATCAGTTCGAGATGTACTACCAGCCGCGCGTGGACCTGGTCAGCGGCGCGGTGGTCAGCGCCGAAGCCTTGATCCGCTGGAACCATCCGGAGCGCGGCGTGGTCGGGCCGATCGACTTTATCGCGCTGGCCGAGGAGACCGGCTTGATCCGGCCGATCGGAGCGTGGGTGATCGACGCGGTCTGCGCGCAGCAAAAGGCGTGGCAGGACAGCGGCGCGGCCATTGTGCCGGTGGCGATCAATTTGTCGGCGGTGCAGTGCATGCAGGCCGAGCTGCTCAATATGATCGCCGGCACGATGGCCGCGTATGGGCTCGAGCAGCGGTTTATTGAGTTCGAGCTGACGGAGACGGCGGTGATGGACAACCCGGACGAGGCTGCGCGCAATCTGCGCGCGTTAAAGGCGCTAGGGGTGCAGTTGTCGCTCGATGATTTTGGCACCGGGTATTCGTCGCTGGCGCAGCTCAAGCGCTTTCCGTTCGATTTCGTCAAAATCGACCGCTCGTTCATATCGGGCGTGGGCAGCAATGCCGGGGATGAGGCGATTGCCGCAGCCATTATCGCCATGGCGCACAGCATGGGACTGAAGGTGGTAGCTGAAGGCGTGGAGACCGACGCGCAGCTGGCGGTGATGCGCACGCTTGCGTGCGATGAGATGCAGGGTTTCTTGTTCAGCAAGGCGCTGCCGGCGGGTGAGTTCGAGGCGCTGGTGCGGTCGGGCAGGCATCTGTAGCTCGCTTGGCGGAATGCGGCCAAGGCCTTTTCCGCCCTACGGTCCGAGGTATGCGTAGGGCGGAAAAACGAAGTGCATTCCGCCAGGCGAGCCGAGGTTTACGTAGGGCGGAAAAACGAAGTGCATTCCGCCATGTTCCGCCCGGGACCAGCTTAGGTTTGCACCAGCCGCAATGAGCGCTTCATCACCAGCGTCAAAATATCATAGCTCGCCACCAGTTCGTCATTCTGGTTCGTCACCTGCACATCCCACGCCACAACGCCCTGCCCGACACCCTGTTCATCGGTGCGGTTGCGGTCCACTTTGCGCTTGCACGTGAGCCGCGCGCGGATCGTGTCGCCAATGGCCACCGGCGTAATGAAGCGCAAATTATCGAGCCCGTAGTTGGCCAGCACCGGCCCCGGCGCGGGCGAAACGAACAAGCCCGCCGCGGCCGACAGCACAAAGTAACCGTGCGCAATGCGCTTGCCGAACTGCGACTCGCGCGCCGCGATCTCGTCAAAGTGCATGTAGAAAAAATCGCCCGAGATCCCGCCAAAGGCGACGATATCGGCCTCGCTCACGGTACGCCGGTGCGTCAGCAGCGAGTCGCCCATTTCCAGGTCCTCGAAGTACTTGCGAAACGGATGCAGCTCGCTTTCCTTGACCGCTGCGCCCCGCACATACTCGCCCGTGACGGCGGCCAGCATGGTGGGCGAACCCTGCAACGCGGCGCGCTGCAGGAAGTGGCGCACCGCGCGGATCCCGCCCAGCTCCTCGCCTCCACCGGCGCGGCCGGGGCCACCATGCTTCAATTGGGGCAATGGCGAACCGTGCCCGGTCGAATCGACCGCCGCTTCGCGATCGAGCACCAGCACGCGTCCGTGCGAGGCGGCGATTACCGGCACCGCCCTGGCCGCGATCATCGGGTCCCTGGTGCACAGCGTGCTGACCAGGCTTCCCTTGCCGCGCGCGGCCAGCGCCAGCGCTTCGTCCAGGTCCGTGTAAGCCATCATGGTGCTGACCGGGCCAAAGGCTTCGATGTCGTGCACGGCGTCGTTGCTCATGCCGTTACGGCACAGCAGCAGCGTAGGCGAAAAGAAGGCGCCGTCAGCTACGCCTTCGCCTACCGGCGCAAAGCCATCCTGTGAACCGAACAGCACCTCATTGCCCTTGGCCAGAAGCGCAACGCGCTCGCCCACGTCGCGCTGCTGGGCCATCGAAGCCAGCGCGCCCATGCGCACGCCTTCTACCGACGGGTCGCCCACCACGATCTTGGCCAAGCGCGCGCGCAACCGCTCGCCAACCGCCTCGATGCGGTTTTGCGGCACGATGATGCGGCGAATCGCGGTGCACTTCTGGCCGGATTTTCCAGTCATTTCGCGCACCACTTCCTTGACGAACAGGTCGAATTCTTCATCGTCGGGCGACACGTCCGGGCCCAGGATGGCACAATTGAGCGAGTCCGCTTCGGCGGTGAACGGCACCGAATTGGCGACCAGGTTTTTGTTCACGCGCAGTATGGCGGCGGTGTCGGCCGAACCGGTGAAGGTGACTGCGTCAAAGCCGCTCAAGCGGTCGAGCAGGTCACCGGTACTGCCGATGACGAGCTGCAGCGATCCCTCCGGCAGGATGCCGGCATCGTGGATCATGCGCACCACCGCCTCGGTCAGGTAGCTGGTGGCCGTGGCAGGTTTACCGATGCAGGGCATGGCGGCCAAAAAGCTGGGCGCGAATTTTTCAAGCAAGCCCCAGATCGGAAAATTGAAGGCGTTGATGTGCACCGCCAGGCCGCCGCGCGGCACCAGGATGTGGGTGCCGGCAAAGCCGCCGTTTTTGCCCAGCGCGAGTGCCGGGCCTTCATGCAGCACATTGCTGGACGGGAGTTCGCGGCTGCCCATGCTGGCGTAGGCGAACAGGGTGCCGATGCCTCCTTCAATGTCGACCCAGCTGTCGCTGCGGGTGGCGCCGGTCAGGGCCGAGACCTTGTACAGCTCTTCCTTGCGCTCCATCAGGTACAGCGCCAGCGCTTTTAAGGCCAGCGCGCGCTTTTGAAAGTCGAGCGCCATCAGCGCCGGCACGCCGGTCTTGCGGGCGTAGGTAACGGCTTCGTCGAAGTCAATTTTCTCGGCGTGGGTGTGATAGATCAGCGCATTGTTCAGGGCACTGTGGAGCGGAACGGATGCTTCGGCGCCGAGCCAGCGGCCGCCGATCAGGCTTTGCAGGGTTGCTACGTTGGACATGGTGGGTCTCCAGATTTAGTTTTTTGGGGCGTGCGCGTCAACGCCGAAGTCGATGCGGCGACGGTCGGTTTCGGGTTCGGTCAAGGCGTCGACTTCGCGCATGGTCTGCAGCGAGCGCACGGCCAGGTCGTGGTACTGTTTTGTGCCGAAGCTCTTCCAGGCGACGTCCTGGTCGGTCAGCGCGCGCACCACGCGGGCGGGCGTGCCCATGACCATGCTGCGCGGGGGGATGATCATGCCGGCCTTTACAAAGCTCATGGCGGCGACGATCGATTCTTCGCCCACAACGGCTTGGTCCATGACCACGGCGTTCATGCCGACCATGGCATTGCGCAGGATGCGGCAGCCATGCAGGATGGCGCCGTGACCGATATGGCCGTCCACGCCGACCACGGTGTCGTCGCCCGGGAAGCCGTGCATGACACAGCTGTCTTGCAGGTTGGCGCCTTCTTCCATGATCAGGCGGCCGAAGTCGCCGCGCAGGGACGCGAGCGGGCCGACGTAGCAGCGCGGGCCGACGATCACGTCGCCGATCAGGACTGCGGACGGGTGGATGTAGGCGGTGGGGTGGACTACTGGCCGCACGCCGTTGATTTCGTAAACTTTAACCATAGTAGGTACCGATCCATCCACACGTAGGGCGGAAAAGCGGAGCGCATTCCGCCACTGTGGCAAGCATGGCGGAATGCGCTCCGCTTTTCCGCCCTACGGACACGACTACACTCTTTCGACGATCAAGGCGATGCCTTGGCCGACGCCGATGCACATGGTGCACAGGGCATACCGTCCGCCCGTGCGGTGCAGCTGATTGACCGCCGCCATCACCAGCCGCGCACCCGAGGCACCGAGCGGGTGGCCGATCGCAATCGCACCGCCATTCGGGTTCACATGCGCGGCATCGTCGGCCAGCCCCAGATCGCGCGTCACCGCCAGCCCTTGGGCCGCAAACGCTTCGTTCAATTCAATCACATCCATCTGGCCAATCGTTAGCGCGGTCATCGCCAGCACCTTCCGGCTCGCCGGCGACGGCCCAAAACCCATGATCCGCGGCGCGAGACCGGCAGTTGCCATCCCGACGATGCGCGCACGCGGCGTCAAGCCAAACCGCCCCGCCGCATCGCTCGACGCAATCAGCATCGCACAGGCGCCATCATTCAAGCCTGACGCATTGCCCGCCGTGACCGTGCCATCCGGCGCCACCACGCCCTTGAGCCTGGCGAGCATCTCGAGACTGGTGTCGGGCCTTGCATGTTCGTCCGTATCGAACAGGCGCGACTCGCCCTTTTTCTGGTGAACCGTCACGCCCACGATCTCTTCCTTGAACACGCCCGCCGCATGCGCCGCGGCCCAGCGCTGCTGGCTGCGCAGCGCGAACGCGTCCTGGTCGGCGCGGCTGATGCCAAATTCCTTTGCTACGTTCTCGGCCGTCTCGGGCATTGAATCAATGCCGTACTTGGCCTTCATGAGCGGGTTGACAAAACGCCAGCCGAGCGTGGTGTCTTCGATCTTGGCGGCGCGCGTAAAGGCGCTGTCGGCCTTGCCCATCACGAACGGCGCGCGCGTCATGCTCTCGACGCCGCCGGCGATGATCAGCTGTGCTTCACCGGCCTTGATGGCGCGCGCGCCGATGCCCACAGCATCCAGGCTCGAGCCGCACAGGCGGTTGATGGTATTGGCCGGCACCTCGGGCGGCAAGCCGGCCAACAGCGCCGCCATACGGCCGATATTGCGGTTGTCTTCGCCGGCCTGGTTGGCGCAGCCGTAGTACAGATCGTCAACGGCTTGCCAGTCCACGTGCGGATTGCGCGCGATCAGGGCGGCGATCGGCAGCGCGGCCAGGTCGTCGGCGCGCACGCCCGACAGGGAGCCGCCGTAGCGGCCGAAAGGGGTGCGGATGGCGTCGCAAATAAAGGCGTCGTACATATTGGTCATGGCTGCTTTCAGGTTAATGTCGGGCGCTGGTCGATCACGCGCCTGGCCTTGCCGGTCAGCGTGCGTTCGATGCCTTCCGGGCCGACCAGCGTGACGCGCGTGGTCACGCCCACGTAGGTCTTGATATGGTGTTCAAGCTCGCGCGCCAGTGCCGCCATGGCGTCCTGCGACAGTGATGGGTCGCGCAGTTCGGCCTTGACGGCGAGCGTATCGAGGTGCCCTTCGCGCGCGACAATGAGCTGGTAGTGCGGCGCCAGAAGGGGCAGTTTGAGGATCAGTTCCTCGATCTGGCTGGGGAAGACATTCACGCCGCGGATGATCAGCATGTCGTCCGAGCGGCCGGTGATTTTGCCCATGCGGCGCATGGCGCGCGAGGTGGGCGGCAGCAAGCGCGTGAGGTCGCGCGTGCGGTAGCGGATGACCGGCAGCGCTTCCTTGGTCAGCGAGGTGAATACCAGCTCGCCTTCTGCGCCGTCGGGCAGCACGTCGCCGGTAATCGGATCGATCACCTCGGGGTAAAAATGGTCTTCCCAGACCACCGGGCCGTCCTTGCTTTCGATGCATTCGCTGGCCACGCCCGGGCCCATCACCTCGGACAGGCCGTAGATGTCGACGGCGTCGATGCCGGCGCGCTGTTCAATCTCGCGGCGCATCGCTTCGGTCCACGGCTCGGCCCCGAAGATGCCCACTTTCAGCGACGACTTGGCAGCATCCAGGCCCTGGCGCGTGAATTCCTCGACGATGTTGAGCATGTACGAGGGCGTGACCATGATGATCTCGGGCTTGAAGTCGCAGATCAGCTGCACCTGCTTTTCAGTCTGCCCGCCGGACATGGGGATGACGGTGCAGCCCAGGCGCTCGGCGCCATAATGGGCGCCCAGCCCGCCGGTGAACAGGCCGTAGCCGTAGGCGACGTGCACCATGTCGCCGGCCCGCCCGCCGGCCGCGCGGATCGAACGCGCCACCACGCCGGCCCAGGTGTCGATATCGTTTTGCGTGTAGCCGACCACGGTCGCCTTGCCGGTGGTGCCGGACGAGGCGTGAATGCGCACCACTTTCTCGCGCGGTACCGCGAACATGCCGAACGGGTAATTGTCGCGCAGGGTCTTTTTGTCGGTGAACGGGAATTTGGCGAGGTCGGCCAGCGAGCGCAGATCGTCCGGATGCACCCCCGCCGCGTCGAACGCCGCTTTGTAATGCGCCACGTTGTCGTAGGCGTGCCTGAGCGACCATTTCAGGCGCTGCAGCTGCAAAGCTTGCAGCTCGTCGGCGCTGGCAGTTTCGATCGGCTCCAGGTCGCCCGGTGCAGGTATGCGTTGAACCATGTTGTTGTCCCCAGCGTTAGCCGGCCACCATGCCGGCGACGCGATGCGATTTGCCGCGCAGCAGGGCGATGGTGCGTCCCTCCTGGTTGCTCACCTTGACGTCATACACGCCGGTCTTGCCGGCCAGCGCCTGCTCCACCGCTTCGGCGGTCAGCAGGTCGCCAAGGCGGCCAGGCGCCAGGTAGTCGATGGTGCAGCCTGCGCCAACCGTATTATGGTTATGCGAATTGCAGGCGAACGCAAAGGCGCTGTCGGCCAGCATGAAGATGTAGCCGCCGTGGCAGGTGGCGTGCCCGTTGAGCATGTCCGCGCGCACCGGCATGGTCATGCGCGCGTAGCCGGGGCGAATTTCGGACAGCTGCATGCCCAGCGCACCACTGGCATTATCGCGCTCGAACATGGTCTTGCCGGCCAGTTCGGCCAGCGCCAGAGCCTGAGCCTGAGCCTGAGCCTGAGCCAGCGTTGGCAGCTCATCCATGAAAGCGCGTTCCATTGGCCAGCTTGCGGCGCAGCAGCGGCGAGACGCGGTAGCGCTCTTCGCCGTAAGTGGCGGCCAGGTTCGACAGCACCGTCACCACGTGCGCGATGCCCACGCTGTCGGCCCACGCGAGCGGCCCGCGCGGATAGTTCACGCCTTTTTGCATGGCGATATCGACCGCGGCGGCCGAGCACACGCCCTGGTTGACGGCGTCGGCAGCTTCATTGGCGAGCATGGCAACCGTGCGCATGACGGCCATGCCCGGCACGTCGTCAAGGCGGGTGACGTGCAGGCCGGCCGCCTGGAACAGGCCGACGACGGCGCCATAGGCCGCGTCGCTGCACTGGTCCGAACGGGCCAGCGCAATGCGGGTGGCGCCGGCCGGGTCGCACTGCAGGTCGTACAGCACGGTGTCGGGATGGTTGTTGGCGTTGGCGCGTTCGGTCGCCGTGCGCCCGTCGGTCAGGAACACGGCGGCGCCGTTGCAATGAAAGCCCGGTGCTTCGTGCTGGCCGGCGCCCGGCAAGGGTTTGCGGTGCGCCACGCTAAAGCCGGCAGCGCGCAGACGCTGTTCGACCGGTTCGGTGACGGCGTTTTTCACGCCCGGTTCAATGCTCACGCCAACCGCCTCCGGCTTGGGCTGTGGCGCTTCAAGGCTGGCTGCCGCTTTCACCGCCTCGTCGCCGTACTGGTAAAAACCGCGGCCCGATTTGCGGCCCAAAAAGCCGGCGTTGACCATTTCTTGCTGCAGCACCGACGGCATGAAGCGCGGGTCGCCAAAGTACGCGTTAAAGACCGACTGCGTCACTGAAAAATTGACGTCATGGCCGATCAGGTCCATCAGTTCGAACGGGCCCATGCGAAAGCCACCCGCGTCGCGCAGCACGGCGTCGAGCGTGGCGGGGTCCGCGGCCTGTTCGGACAGCAGGCGCAGCGCCTCGGCGTAGAACGGACGGGCGACGCGGTTGACGATGAAGCCCGGCGTCGACTTGGCGTGCACGGGATTCTTTCCCCAGGCGGCAGCGGTGGCGAAGACGGTGCCAGCGACGACCGGCGATGTGGCCAGGCCGCTGATCACTTCGACCAGCGCCATCAGCGGCACCGGGTTGAAAAAGTGCATGCCCACCAGCCGCTCGGGGCGGCGCAGTTTGGCGCCGATCGCGGTCACGGAAATGGACGAGGTATTGGTGGCCAGGATGCAGTCGTCGGACACCACGTTTTCAAGGTCGGCAAACAGCATGCGCTTGACGTCCAGGTTTTCCACGATCGCTTCGATGACGAGCGCGCAGCCGGCCACCTCGTGCAGGTCGGCCACGCAGTGCAGGCGCGCATTCGCCGCTTGCGCGTCGGCGCCGCCCATGCGGCCTTTTTCCACCAGCTTGGCGTAGACCTTGCCGATGTCAAGAATGGCTTTTTGCACCGCCTCGGGACGGGTGTCGAACAGCTTGACCTCGTAGCCTGCGGCCGCGACCACCTGCGCGATGCCCGCGCCCATCGCGCCGCTGCCGATGACGGCAACCACGCTGCCTTTTTCCAGTGCCGTCGCCATGCTCACTCTCCCTTGAAATTTGGCGGGCGCTTGCCCATGAAGGCGGCTACGCCTTCCTTGTAGTCGGCCGTGTAGCCAAGTTCGCGCATCATCAAGCCTTCAAGCTGGAGCTGTTCGGGCAGCGTGTTGGCCGAACTGGCCAGCAGCGCCTGCTTGGTGTAGGCCAGGCCCTTGGTGGGTGCCGTCGAAAAGTGCACGGCCATGGCCATGGCCTGGTCCATCAGCGCTTCGTCGGGCACGCACTTCCAGATCAGGCCCCACTGCTCGGCCCTCTCGGCGGTGATTTTCTCGCCCAGCAGCGCCATGCCCATCGCGCGCGCATGGCCAACCAGGCGCGGAAGGTGCCAGGTGCCGCCGGTGTCGGGGATCAGGCCAAGTTTACAAAATACTTCGACAAAGCTGGCCGATTTACCGGCCAACACGATGTCGCAGGCCAGCGCCAGGTTGGCGCCGGCGCCGGCCGCCACGCCATTGACGGCGCAGATGACCGGCATCGGCAAGGCCTTCAAGGCCAGCACCAGCGGCGCGTACCAGGTTTCCACCGATTCGCCCAGGTCCACGCCCTCGGAACCCGGCTCGACGGCGCGATCGGACAAGTCCTGGCCGGCGCAAAAGCCGCGCCCGGCGCCGGTCAGCAGCAGCACGCGCGCGGTGGGCGACGTCTTGACCGCCACCAGCGCGGTGCGCACTTCCATGTGCATGGCCTGGGTGAAGCTGTTCAGTTTATCGGGGCGGTTCAGCGTGAGCACCGCGATGCCATTGTTCAGCGTGAATTTGATGTGTTCGAAGTTCATGGCTGTGCCCTTTTTATTCTGCTTGATCGAAGTCGACGACCACCTTGTCGGTGACCGGGAAGGCCTGGCAGCTGAGGACGAAACCACGGGCGATCTCGTAGTCTTCAAGCGCGTAGTTGGCGTCCATATCGACTTTGCCGTCGATCAGCTTGCAGCGGCAAGTAGAGCATACGCCGCCTTTGCAAGAATAGCGCATGTCGATGCCGGCGCGCAGGCCCGCGTCGAGAATCGAT
Organism: Massilia sp. TSP1-1-2; assembly: GCF_049896185.1. Taxonomy (NCBI): domain Bacteria; kingdom Pseudomonadati; phylum Pseudomonadota; class Betaproteobacteria; order Burkholderiales; family Oxalobacteraceae; genus Massilia; species Massilia sp. TSP1-1-2. Next base: position 51,489 of record NZ_JAFCTU010000012.1, on the reverse strand, counting down.
TCCTTGTCCTTGTCCATGGTGAAGCTGGTGTGGCTGCCATCCATGATGACGGTTACTTCCGTCTCGTGGCGCGCGCCGGCGTCCAGCGTGCGCGCCTGGTGCTGGTGCTTGGGAATGCTGGCGGCGAACAGTTCAATCTTGACGTGCTCCTTGGGCATGCCGGCTTCCTGCAAGGCGGCCGAGACGCCGTGCATCATGTCTTCAGGGCCGCAGATGAAGGCGACGTCGATGTCCTCCACGCGTATCCAGTGAGCGATGAACTGCTCGCACTTTTCCTTGGTGATGCGCCCGTTGAACAGCGCGATATCCTGCTGCTCGCGGCTCATGACGTAGGCCAGTGTCAAGCGCCCCATGTAGGTGTCCTTCAAGTCGGACAGCTCGTCCTTGAAGATCACCGCCGACGAGGCGCGGTTCCCGTAAAACAGCGTGAACCGGCTGTCAGGTTCGGCCAGCAGGGTGGTCTTGATGATCGACAGGATCGGCGTGATGCCGCTGCCGGCCGCAAAGGCGAGGTAGTGGCGCGCATTGTCGGCGTTCAGGGGCACGTTGAAGTGGCCCATGGGCGGCATGACGTCGAGCGTCATGCCGCTCTTTAGGTTATCGTTGGCCCAGCTGGAGAACAGGCCGCCTTGCGTGCGCTTGATGGCCACCCGCAGCAAGCCCTCCTGGACGGCCGAGCAGATCGAGTAGGAGCGGCGCACGTCTTCGCCGTCGATCAGCGCGCGCAGCGTCAAGTGCTGGCCCTGCTGGTAGAGAAAGCTTGGCGCCAGTTCGGGCGGCACGGCAAAGGTGACGACGATGGCGTCGCGCGTTTCGTGGCGCACCTGGGCGATGCGCAAGGGATGGAATTTGCTCATTGGGCTCGTCTTAATGGCACTTGAAGTAATCGAAGGGTTCGCGGCAATCCAGGCACTTGTACAGGGCCTTGCAGGGCGTGGAGCCGAACTGGCTGGTGAGCTGCGTGTGGGTGGACCCGCAATTGGGACAGGCAACGATCAACAGCGGCTCGGCGCGGCGCTTGACGCCTGCGTGCAAGCCGCTGATGTCGACCACTTGCTGGGCCGGCGGCGCAATGCCATAGCCTTTGAGGGCGGCCTTGCCGGCGTCGCTCATCCAGTCCGTGGTCCAGGCGGGCGAGAGCTGGTTGACCAGCCTGACGTTATGGACGCCGTGACCGTGCAGCGCTTCCTGCACCGATTCGGCGATCACCTGCATGGCCGGGCAGCCGGAGTAGGTGGGCGTGATCGTGACGACGCAGGCGTCGCCCTCGAAAGCGACGGCGCGCACGATGCCCAGGTCGACCACGGAGATGACCGGTATCTCCGGATCGGCCACGGCGGCCAGCCAGGTCCAGACCTGTTCGATGCTGGCGCTCTGCGCGTGCATTACCACTGTGCGCCGGGATAGGCGCGCTGCAGGAACTGCATTTCGGCCAGGATGAAGCCCAGGTGCTCGCTGTGGCGGCCGGTTTTGCCGCCGCGCTGCATCCAGGCTGCGGGGTCGGGCATGCTCAAGGTGGCTTCGGCCAGGATCTCGGACACGTGTTCGAGGAAGCTGGCGCGCAAGCCGTCAGCGGCGGGGGCCACGCCCAGCGCGACCATCGCTTCATCGACGGCGTCGTACAGGAACACTTCGCCGCTGTACATCCACAGGGCGTTCACGGCGGCCTGGGTCTTGACGTGGCTGTCGGGGGTGCCGTCGCCCATGCGCACCATCAGGTCGCCGCTGCGGCGCAGGTGGTAGGTCACTTCCTTGATCGACTTTTCGGCGATGTCGGCGATGCGCGGGTCGGTGGAGGCGGTCAAGCCTTGCATCAGGAAATAGTGCCAGGTGTCGAAGTAGAACTGGCGCACCATGGTGTCGGCGTAGTTACCATTCGGCTGCTCGACGATCAGGCAGTTGCGCAGGTCGTGGGCGTCGCGCAGGAAGCTCAGAGCGTCTTCATCGCGGCCGCGCCCTTCGAGTTCACCCGCGTAGGTGAGCCACATGCGCGTTTGCCCGAGCAGGTCGAGCGCGACGTTGGTCAGGGCCATGTCTTCTTCCAGCGCCGGGCCTTTGCCGCACAGCTTGGAGAGCTGCTGGGACAGGATCAGGGCGTTGTCGCCCTGGCGCAGCAGGTAGTCGAATTTTGGATCGGTCACGGCCGCGCTCACAGGTTCTTGACTTCTTCCGGCATCGGGAAGAAGGTCGGGTGGCGGTAGACTTTGCTGTTGGACGGCTCGAACAGCGCGCCTTTGTCGGATGGGCTGGAGGCGACGATGTCGGCCGCGCGCACGACCCAGATTGAGACGCCTTCGTTGCGGCGGGTGTAGACGTCGCGCGCGTTATTGACGGCCATTTCGGCGTCCGGGGCGTGCAGGCTGCCTACGTGTTTGTGGGCCAGGCCGTGCTGGCTGCGGATGAAGACTTCCCACAGGGGCCATTCTTTGCTCATTTTTTGTTCTCCGGTGTTTTGTTCTTGGCGGATCATGGCGGAATGCGCGCAACGCGCTTTTCCGCCCTACGATGCTGCGTCAGCTCCAATCGTAGGGCGGAAAAGCGCGTAGCGCGCATTCCGCCAATCTCAATTACGCGGCGGCGCGTACCGCTTTTTTGTCGGCGTACGCAACGAGCGCATCGCGAAACCATGCGCCGTCGTCATAGGCTTTGACACGCGTGGCCAAGCGCTCGCGGTTGCACGGCCCGTTCCCTTTCAAGACATTCTGGAACTCGCTCCAGTCAATCTCGCCAAACTCGTAATGCCCCGTCTCGGCATTGAACTTGAGGTCGGGATCGGGCACGGTCAAGCCCAAAAACTCGGCCTGCGGCACGGTCTGGTCCACCATGCGCTGGCGCAGTTCGTCGTTTGAGAACAGCTTGATGCGCCACTGCGCCGACTGCGCGCTGTTGACCGATTCGGCGTCGGACGGGCCGAACATCATCAGCGACGGCCACCACCAGCGGTTCAGCGTATCTTGCGCCATCGCCTTTTGCTCGGGCGTGCCTTTGGCAAGGCTCAGCATGATGTCGTAGCCCTGGCGCGCGTGGAACGATTCTTCCTTGCAGACGCGGATCATGGCGCGCGCGTACGGGCCGTACGAGCAGCGGCACAGCGGGATCTGGTTGATGATGGCCGAGCCATCGACCAGCCAGCCCACGGCGCCCATGTCGGCCCAGGACAGCGTGGGATAATTGAAGATGCTCGAGTACTTGGCCTTGCCGGAGTGGAGCGCGGCGAGCAGTTCGTCGCGCGAGACGCCCAGCGTTTCGGCCGCGCTGTACAGGTACAGGCCGTGGCCGGCTTCGTCCTGGATCTTGGCCAGCAAAATGGACTTGCGCTTGAGCGTGGGCGCGCGCGTGACCCAGTTCCCTTCGGGCAGCTGGCCGACGATCTCGGAGTGCGCGTGCTGGGAAATCTGGCGGATCAGCGTCTTGCGGTAAGCGTCGGGCATCCAGTCCTTCGCTTCGATCTTGATGCCGGCGTCGATGCGGGCCTGGAAGGCCAGCTCCTGCTCGCCCATGTCCTCGGCCGTCTGGACTTTTGTCAGGCCGGTTTCCACCAATTGTGCGTACATGGTTGTTGCTCCCGTTGCTAAGACTGGGAAACCATAATACGATACAAAAAACCCGAAGTATACCACTTTTTGTGGATCATATTGTTTTTCACGGTAAGATTCGCGTATGAAACTATTGACCCCGACCGAATGGATAGCCCAGTTCCTGGCCACCGACCCGCCGCGTTCCAAGTCGCTGGTGATGACGATCTTCGGCGACACCATCGCGCCCCATGGCGGCACCATCTGGCTGGGCAGCCTGATCGAGCTGCTGGCGAGCGTGGGCGTGTCGGACCGCTTGCTGCGCACCAGCGTGTTTCGCCTGGCGCAGGAGGGCTGGCTGGTGGCCAACCGCGACGGGCGCCGCAGTTCGTATGCGATCTTGCCGCAGGCGCTGCCGCGCTTTGAACGGGCCAACAGACGCATTTACGCGCCGCTGGCCACGCACTGGGACGGCAGCTGGACCATGCTGCTAGCGACCGGCAACAGTATCGACGCCCCTACCCGCGTCACGCTCAAGAAAGAGCTGGCGTGGGAAGGCTACGCGCAGATCGCGCCGGGCATGTTCGGCCATCCCGTGGCCAGGGCCGACGTGATCGCCGAACTGCTGCAGCGCCATGGCGTGCAGGGCAAGTTGCTGGTGCTGCGCGCCGGTGAACTGCCGGGCGTGGCGGGCCGTCCGCTGCGCGAGCTGGCCGCCGAGGGTTGGGATTTGTCGGCCGTGGTGCAGGGTTATCGCGGTTTCATCGACCAGTTTTCGGCCCTGCTGGCGCTGCTGGAAGCAAGCGCGCCGCTAGCGCCGGAGCAAGCCTTCGTGATCCGCACGCTGCTCATTCACGCTTACCGCCGGGTGCAGCTGCATGATCCAATGCTGCCGATTGAACTGCTGCCCGATCCGTGGCCGGGTTCAGCGGCATATGAACTGGCGCGCGCGCTGTACCGGATGACGCAGGCCGCAGCCGAGCAGCATGTGCTGGCCGCGCTGCGGCGCGAAGACGCGCAGGCGAGCGCCGCGGACGCTGCGTTTTACCAGCGCTTCGGGGGACTGTAAGCGGATTTGGGCTTGCTTGTGCTTACTTGTGCTTACTTGTGCTTACTTGTGCTTACTTCGATTACCTGCGGCTACCTGCGGCTACCTGCGGCTACCTGCGCAAGGGCGGCGGATTCTGGTTCAGGCGCCCGATCGTGTCCCACATGGTTTCCACGGCCGGGCCGTGCTCGGCATAAAACGCCTTGGTGACGACCAGAAAATAGGCCTGCTCGTACACGGGCAGCGCCAGCATTTCGATCTTGCCGGCGAATTCGGGCAGCGCCAGCAAGCGTTCGCCCTCATCCCAGACGCCGACTGCGGCGTCGCCCCGGCCGGCCAGCAGCTTGGACAGGTTGGCGTGCAGCGAGCGGCCCTGCTCATCCATCGGTGCGCCAATCTTGCGCAGCACGTCGATCATGGCCAGGCTGCCCGAGGGCACCAGCACCGGGCGCACCAAGCCCCCAACACGGCGCCCGTTCCAGGTGACCGGCCCGCCGCTGCGCTGGTACAGCATGATGCGCGCACGCATGGTGGCGCGCGCGGCATCGGGCACGCCGTGGCGCATCGGGTAGCGGGCATACGGCAGTACGTTGGGAATATAGGGCGTCATGGGAAACGCATGAACGACGTTCACTTCGGCTTCGGCGCGGCAGCGCGCCAGCGGCACGGCGTAAAATTCGAGCTCGAAACCGGCCGCACGGGCGCCCGCTTCGACCAGCTTGCCGACACTGCCGCCGCCGTCGGGCAGCAGGTAGGGTGCGTGCGGATGCACGTCGGTGCACACGCGCAGCTTTGCGGCCAGGCACAGGCCAGGACACAGCAAAACAATGGTAAAGAACAGCGAAAACGGCGACACGCTCACTCCCATGGAGGATGTGCCGCCATTCTACAGCTGTTTAGCAATCGTAGTGAAAGGTGCTGTCGGGAGACGAGAGCGGGTTGCGCAGCGATTCGAGCGTGAAGTCGACGTCCAGTTCAGGCCAGTGAATGCGGGTCGAGCTGACGTATTTGACGCGGCAGATTTGCGGGACGGTCGCGTGTTCGAAACAGGGAAACTCGACGAACGGCAAATACAATTCTTCATCGCCGCACTTGATCCAGAAGCCATGGCTGTTAATGCTGGTGACTTTTGCCGATTTCAAGAAAATGCCTAACATGTAAACCCCTCCAAAGCGAAACCCGACCACGCGGCGCGTACCGGTTACAAAAATTAACAGCTACGCCAGTGTGTGGTTTGACATAGAACAAACAACAAACAAACAAACTGAGCAGTTACTTGCGTCCGCTGGAGATCAGGTAATTTTGCATCTGTGCTTCGGAGACCGATGCCCACATGTTCTGGTCCTGGCGAAACCGCTTCCACGGCACGTAGATCTTGTTAAATTTGGCGTTCTTCGACGCCTCTTCCTCCATCACCTGGTTCGAAAACCGGTAGGCCGCATCCATGATGGGCTTGGAAAAATAATTCAGCTTGGCGCCGGCCTTGAGCAGGCGCGCGAGCGCTGCCGGATTCTTGGCGTCGTACTCGGCCTGCATGACGACGTGGGCTTCGTAGCTGGCCGCTTCAATGGCCGCCTTGTATTGCTTGGGCAGCTTTTCCCATTCCTTGATATTGACGTAGAACGACAGCTGCGGCCCCGCTTCCCACCAGCCCGGCGTGTAGTAATACGGCGCCACCTTGGCCAGGCCCAGCTTTTCATCGTCGTACGGGCCCACCCATTCGGCCGCGTCGATCGTGCCTTTTTCGAGCGCCGGGTAGACGTCGGCGCCGGCGATTTGCTGCGGCACCGCGCCCATGCGCTCCATCACGCGCCCAGCCAGGCCGGCGATGCGGATTTTGAGCCCCTTGACGTCGTCGAGCGTCTTGACGGGTTTGCGGTACCAGCCGCCCATCTGGGTTCCGGTATTGCCGCCCAGGAAATTGACGATGCCGTAGCCGCGGAAAAACTCACGCATCAGCTCACGCCCACCACCCTGGTTGAACCACGCTGTTTGCTGGCGCGACGTCAGCCCGAACGGCATGGCCGTATCAAACGAAAAACTGGCGTCCTTGCCGTAGTAATAGTAAGACGCGGTATGGCCCATTTCGACCGTGCCGGCCTGCACGGCGTCCATCACTTGCAGGCCCGGGACGATTTCGCCGCCGGCGAACACGCGGATCTGGAAGCGCCCACCGGTCAGCAGCGCCACGCGCCGGGTGAAGGTGTCGGCCGCGCCGAAAATCGTGTCCAGCGTTTTAGGAAAACTGGACGCCAAACGCCACTGGATGGTCGGCAGCGCCTGCGCCAGCGCCGGTGCGGCAACCACGCCCACGCCTGCCCCGGCGGCCGCCTTGGTAAGGAAAGAACGACGCTGCATCTGACCTCCAGCCAATGTTGTTAAATTTTCGTATTTACTAAAGGTGACAATTGTACCGTTAGTGAACAGGAAAGCGTACGCCTTATTTACTGCAACATTTATTGTCGAAAACCAATTGACACTTACCCAAGGGCGCAGCCCCCTGCGTCATCGAACTGTCACATGTTTGTCGGCACAAACTGTTGTTTTAATGTGCAAACGACAGCATCAAAGGCTATGATAATGCCTCGGCCATGCCGCATTTCCCCTTCCATCGACCCCAAGGACACACAATGTCTATCAAGATCAGCAGCCAGTTCGACGCCGGCGCCATCGACGTCGTCAGCGCCATCAGCGCCGGCGCCATCGACCTGAACATCCGCAAGGATTCGCACGCCGACATCACCCAGTGGTTTTATTTCCGCCTGCAAGGCGCGCAGGGCGAGGCGTGCACAATCCGCTTCCTGAACGCGGGCAAGACGGCCTATCCGGACGGCTGGAACGATTACCAGGCCATGGCCAGTTACGACCGCGTGAGCTGGTTCCGGGTCCCGACCAGCTTTGACGGCGAAGTCATGACGATTACCCACACGCCGGAAATGGACAGCGTCTACTACGCCTATTTCGAGCCGTATTCCTGGGAGCGCCACCTTGAACTGCTGGACCGCGCGCAACTCTCCGAGCAGGTGCGCATGCTCGACCTGGGCAGCACAGTCGACGGGCGCGACATCAATGCGCTGGTCATCGGCAACCCGCAGGCGGCGAAAAAAGTGTGGGTCATCGCGCGCCAGCACCCGGGCGAAACGATGGCCGAATGGTTCGTCGAAGGCATGCTCGACGCCCTGCTCGACCCGGCCGACGGCTATGGCCGCCAGTGCCTCAAGGAGGCGGTGTTTTACGTGGTGCCGAACATGAATCCGGACGGCTCGGTGCGCGGCAACCTGCGCACCAACGCCGCCGGCGCCAACCTGAACCGCGAGTGGAACACGCCGAGCATGGCGCGCAGCCCGGAAGTATTCGTGGTCAAGAACAAGATGCTCGAGACGGGTTGCGACCTGTTTCTCGACGTGCACGGCGACGAAGGCTTGCCGTATGTGTTTGTGGCCGGCAGCGCCGCCCTGCCCACCTTCACGTCCGAGCAGGCGGCGGCGGAAAAGCTGTTTTCCGACCTGTTCAAGGTCGCCAGTCCGGACTTCCAGGACCAGCACGGCTATGGCGACGCGCCCTACACGCCCGAAACCCTCACCATGGGCTCGCCGCACATCACGCACGCATTTGGCTGCCTGTCGCTCACGCTCGAGCTGCCGTTCAAGGACAACGCCAACGACCCGGATCCGCACTGCGGCTGGGATGGCGCGCGCAGCGCACGCCTGGGCGCGTCGGTATTGCAAGCCATCGTGCAGTTCCTTAAGGCAAACAAGTAATCGTAGGAAACGTACTGCGGCGAAAAGCTTATTCATGAGAAAATATTTCATGACCAATTTTTCGCACCAGTACAGCAACTTTGACGGCCCCGGCGCGGTGCGCGCCTGCTTGCGCAGCATCGACTGGCAAGCCTGCCCGCTTGGGCCGCCGGCAGCGTGGCCGAGCGAACTGTCGGCCGTCGTCAACCTCATGCTCAATTCGCGCTTTCCTATGTTTGTCGCGTGGGGGCCCGAACTGATTTTCCTCTACAACGACGACTACGCCACCATCATGGGCGACAAGCACCCGGGTGGCCTGGGCCAGCGTTTCGAGCAGGTGTGGGGCGAGATCTGGCCAGTCATCGCGCCGATTGCCGCCGACGCCATGGCCGGGCGCTCCAGCTACTTTGAAGACTTGCCGCTGATGATCAAGCGCGACGCCAGCGTGCAGCGTGCCTGGTTCACGTTCTCGTATTCGCCCGTGGCAGGTTCCGGCGGCGGGGTCGGAGGGATCTATTGCGCGGTGGTGGAAACGACCGCCAATGTCGAAGCGCGCCAGGTGCAAGCGTTCCAGCTGCACCTGTCCGACACCTTGCGCGCGCTCACCTCGAGCGAGGCGATTGTCGCTGCAGCCAGCGAAAGCCTGGGCCGCGCCACCCAGGTCGCGCGCGTGCTGTATGCCGAAGTGGACGACGAGCGCGGCACCTTTTATATCCGGCGCGACTGGCTGGCCAAGGGCGCGCTCAGCGTGGCGGGCGAAATCCGCCGGCTTGACGACTTCGGCCCGCAGGTGATCGCGCGCCTGCGCGCGGGCCACCCGATTGCCGTGGCCGACGTGTTCACCGATGTTTTCACCGCGCCTTTCGCCAGCGCCTATCGGGCGATGGGCGTTGGCGCCATGGTCTCGGTGCCGCTGGTCAAAGGGGGCAAACTGATTGCGATTTTGTCGATGCACAGCGACGTTGCGCGCGCCTGGCACGACAGCGACGTGCGGATGGCGCAAGAGATGGCCGAGCGCACTTGGTCGGCGGTTGAAAGCGCGCAGGCGCAAGGCCAACTGCGCGAGTCGAACCAGCGCAAGGATGAATTTTTGGCGATGCTCGCACACGAATTGCGCAACCCGCTCGCGCCCATTTCGGCCGCCGCCGAACTGATGGAACGCTCGCCCCAGGACGCGGAGCGCGTGCGCCGCACCAGCGCCGTGATCAGCCGCCAGGTGCGCCACATGACGGGGCTGGTAGACGACTTGCTCGACGTGTCGCGCGTGACGCGCGGCCAAGTCACGCTCAACCAGGCGCCGCAAGACATGAAGAACGTGGTGGCCAGCGCCGTGGAGCAGGTGCGCCCCTTGATCGGCGCGCGCAACCACCGGCTCACGCTGGAGCTGCCGCCGGAGACGGCGCAGGTGCTGGGCGACGAGACGCGGCTGGTCCAGGTGATCACCAATTTACTCAACAACGCGGCCAAGTACACGCCCGAGGGCGGCCACGTGCGCCTGACGATGGCGACCGAGCCGTCGCAGGTGATCGTGCGCGTCATCGACGACGGCATTGGCATTGCGCCCGAGCTGCAAACGCGCGTGTTCGACCTGTTCGCGCAGGCCGAGCGCACCTCCGACCGGTCGCAGGGCGGGTTGGGACTGGGACTGGCGCTGGTCAAGAGCCTGGTCGCGCTGCACGGCGGGCAGGTCAGCTGTTTTTCGGAAGGCGCCAACTGCGGCAGCAGTTTTTCGCTGCGCCTGCCGCGCTTTGAGGCCTTGCCCGAGCCGGTCGAGCGGCGCAAGCATCCGCGGCTGGAAGCGGCCGACGCGAATGAACGCATCATGATTGTTGACGACAATGCGGACGCGGCCACGATGCTGGGCATGCTGCTTGAAGCGTCGGGGCATGAGGTGATGGTGGAGAACAGGTCGCTGGCGGGACTGAAGCTGGCCACCGAGGCGCTGCCGGCGATCTGCATTCTCGACATCGGGCTGCCGGATATGGACGGTTATGAATTGGCGCGCCGTTTGCGCGAAGTGCGCGGGCTGGAGCGCGCGTTGCTGATCGCGGTGACCGGGTATGGTCAGGAAAGCGACCGCCAGCGCGCGTTCGCGGCGGGGTTCGATCATCACATGGTCAAGCCGGTCGATGCGCAAAAGCTGCTGCGCATCGTGGCCGGGCACAGTGTGTTGGCGGGAGTGTAGAAGGGGCAGCCGCGCCTCCACTACATCGTGATAGCAAAATGACCGGGTAGGTCGGAAAAGGGCGAAGCCCGCATTCCGACAAGCGCCGCCGAGACGCATGGCGGAATGCGGCCTACGGCCTTTTCCGCCCTACGTGACGAGGATCGCGGCGAGGTAAGGCTTATTTGCGGCCGGCGCTGATCAGGTATTGCTGCATGGTGGCTTCAGACACCGACGCCCACATGTTCTGATCTTGGCGGAAACGCTGCCACGGTTCGTACACTTTCTTGAACTTGGCGTTCTTGGCCGCTTCTTCAGCCATCACGTCGATTGCCGCCTTGTGGCAGCCAGCCATGATGTCTTTCGAGAACGTGCGCAGCTTGACGCCGTTTTTCAGCAGCCGCGCCAGCGCCGCCGGGTTCTTGGCGTCGTATTCAGCCTGCATCACGACGTGCGCTTCGTAGGTCGCCACTTCCAGCGCCGCCTGGTATTCCTTCGGCAGTTTTTCCCATTCCTTTACGCCCACGTAAAACGAGAAACTCGCGCCGGCTTCCCACCAGCCCGGCGCGTAGTAGTACGGCGCCACCTTGTACAGGCCCAGCTTTTCATCGTCGTACGGGCCGACCCACTCGGCCGCGTCGATGGTGCCTTTTTCCAGCGCCGGATAGATGTCGCCGCCCGCCAGCTGCTGCGGCACCAGGCCCAAACGTTCCATGACCTTGCCGGCAAAGCCGCCCACGCGCATCTTGGTGCCCTTCAGGTCGGCCACGGTCTTGATCTCCTTGCGGAACCAGCCACCCATCTGCGTGCCGGAATTGCCGCCCAAGAAGTTGACGATGCCGTAGCCCTTGAAAAAGTCGCGCATCAATTCCTTGCCGCCGCCCTGCTCGTACCACGCGGTATGCTGGCGCGACGTGAGGCCGAACGGCACCGCGCAATCGAAGGCGAACGTGGCGTCCTTGCCGAAATAGTAGTACGACGCGCTGTGGCCCATTTCCACCGTACCGGCCTGCACCGCATCCATCACTTGCAAGCCGGGGACGATTTCGCCCGCAGCGAACACACGGATGTTGAACTTGCCGCCGGTCAGTTGCGAGACGCGCTTGGTGAGCGTGTCCGACGCGCCGAAGATGGTGTCCAGCGTTTTGGGAAAGCTGCTGGCCAGGCGCCAGTTGATGGTGGGATTGGCTTGCGCAATGCTGGGGGCGGCGATGATGCCGGCCGAGGCGCCGACGGCAGCCTTGGTGATGAAGGAACGGCGTTGCATGTAGAAGTCTCCGTGTTGTTGTGGTTGCCCGGCCTAGTGTATGTTTGACTGGGCAACCATGCAACGTTTTTAACTCCCGCCGACCACCATCTTTTCGATCAGGATGGAACCGGTGACCTTGCTACCGCGCGTCAAAACGTCGTTGCCGACCGCAACGATCTGCTGGAACATGTCTTTCATGTTGCCGGCGATGGTGATTTCCTCGACCGGATACTGGATTTCGCCATTCTCGACCCAAAAGCCGGAGGCGCCGCGCGAGTAGTCGCCGGTGACGTAGTTGGTGCCCTGCCCCATCAGTTCGGTCACCAGCAGGCCGCGGCCCATCTTGCGCAGCATGCCGGCGAAGTCGTCGCTGCGTTTGGTGGCGGATGAGGACAGCGTGAGGCCATGCGCGCCGCCAGCGTTGCCGGTGGTTTGCATGCCCAGCTTGCGCGCCGAGTACGACGACAGGAAGTAACCTTGCACTACGCCGTCCTGGACCACATTGCGGCGCACGGTGCGCACGCCTTCTTCGTCAAACGGGGCGGCGCCCACGCCGCCAACAACATGCGGGTCTTCCAGGATCTGGATGTGGGGCGCAAAGGCGGCCGTGCCGAGCGAATCGAGCAGGAAGCTGGACTTGCGGTACAGCGAGCCGCCCGAGACCGCCTGCACAAAAGCGCCCAGCAAGCCGGTGGCCAGCGGCGCTTCGAACAGTACCGGGCAGGTGCGGGTGTCAAGTTTGCGCGCATTCAGGCGCGCCAGCGCGCGCTCGGCGGCATAGCGGCCCACGTGCTCCGGGTCGGCCATGTTGCGCGCGTCGCGCACCGAGGTGTACCAGTCGTCGCGCTGCATTTTTGCGCCCTTGCCGGCAATGGGCGCGACCGACAGGGTGTGGCGCGAGAACGGATAGCCGCCGATGAAGCCGCGCGAATTGGCCGCCACAAAATGGGACTGCTGCGCGTGCACGCTGGCGCCTTCGGAATTGGTGATGCGTTTGTCCACGCCAAAGGCGGCAGCTTCGGCGCGCTGGGCCAGCGCCACCGCCTGCTCGGTCGTCACTTGCCAGGGGTAGCACAGGCGCAGGTCGCGCGGGGCCATCTCGAGCATGTCGGCGTCGGCCAGGCCGGCGCAGTCGTCTTCGGCCGTGAAGCGGGCAATGTTGTAGGCCGCCTCCACTGTGGCGCGCAGGGCAGCGGTGGAAAAGTCGGAGGTGCTGGCATTGCCGCGCTTTTGGCCGCTGTAGACCGTCACGCCCATGCCCTTGTCCTTGTTTTGCTCGATCGTCTCGATCTGACCCTTGCGCACCGAGACCGACAGGCCGCTGCCTTCGCTGATTTCGACCGCGCAATCGGTGCCGCCGATCTGCCTGGCAAAGGCCAGCACGTCGCGCGCCAGCTCTCTGAGCTGATCCTGGGTATGGATGAAAACGGATTCGGTCATGGGTGTTTTCTTCGACTGTGCGGTTAAAAGGGTATGATAGCAGTCGTTTACAGTTTTCACCGGTCGGCCTTGCGCCTATCGGATCTATATCATGCCAAATCCTAATCGCGGTGCCTGCGGGTTCCAATCCTCCGAATTCGAACAAGAGTACGAGCGGCCTTCCAAGTCCGAACTCAAGCGCCAGATGAGCGACTTGCAAAAGCTGGGCGAAGAGCTGGTCGCCGAAGCGCGCGACCGCGTCAAGCGCGTACCGATGCCGGAGGACGTGCGCGATGCGATTCTGATGTGCCAGACGATTACCAATCACGAGGGCCGCCGGCGCCAGATGCAGTTCGTCGGCAAAAAAATGCGCACCCTCGACGAAGCTGAAATTGCCGTCATCCAGCAGACCATCGACAGCTGGAAAGGCATGTCCAAGGCCGACACCGCCGCCCTGCATGCGCTCGAGCGCCGCCGCGACAAGCTGCTGGCCGACGACAAGGCGCTCACCGTCTTGCTGGCCGAGCATCCGGAACTGGACGTGCAGCACCTGCGCACGCTGATCCGCAATGCACGCAAGGAGCAGGCCGAGAACAAGCCGCCCAAGGCCTATCGCGAAATTTACCAGATCCTCAAGGACCTGGCCAAGAAGGGCAAGGCCGGCGCAGCATCTGCGGCCGCAACCGACGCCGACGCCGAGCTTGACGATGACGAGTCCGGCGATGCCTGATTTGGCCGGCGGCGTGACGGCCGAACCGGTGGCCGAACTGGTGATCGGCCTGGTGTCGGTCTCGGACCGCGCCAGCGCCGGCGTCTATCAAGACCAGGGCTTGCCGGCGCTGGCCGACTGGCTGGCCGCCGCCCTCGCCTCGCCCTACCGCATCGAACAGCGCTTGATTGCCGACGAGCGCGCGCAGATCGAAGCGACGCTGATCGAACTGGTGGACGTGGCCCGGTGCGACCTGGTCTTGACCACCGGCGGCACCGGACCTTCGCGGCGCGACGTGACGCCCGAGGCGACGCTGGCCGTGGGGACGCGCGACATGCCCGGCTTCGGCGAGCAGATGCGCCAGATCAGCCTGCAGTTCGTGCCGACCGCGATCCTGTCGCGCCAGACGGCGGTGATCCGCGAGATCGACGGCCACGCGGCGCTGATCATGAATCTGCCCGGGCAGCCCAAGGCCATCAAGGAAACGCTTGAAGGTTCGAAGGACGCCGACGGCAAGCAAATCGTACCGGGCATTTTTGCCGCCGTGCCGTATTGCGTGGACCTGATCGGCGGTCCGTACATCGACACCCATGCTGCCGTGTGCAAGGCGTTCCGGCCCAAGTCGGCGCTGAAAGCGCAGATAAGCGCGCAGTCTACCAATTGAAAAACATGAGCCAACTACTCGACAATATTGAAGTGGAAAGCGCGCCCAATCCGACGGTCGCGATCATCTGGATGCACGGCCTGGGCGCCGATGGCAACGACTTCGTGCCGTTCGTCAAAGAGCTCGACCTGGCCGGTCTGCCGGCGATCCGTTTCGTGTTCCCGCATGCGCAGACCATGCCCGTGACGGTCAATGGCGGCTATGTGATGCGCGCCTGGTACGACATCATGGGGCAGGATCTGGTCAAGCGCGAAGATGAAAAGGGGCTGCGCGCGTCGCAATTGCAGGTCGAGGCGCTGATTGCGCGCGAGAAGGAACGCGGCATTCCAGCGGGCCGGATTATCCTGGCCGGGTTCTCGCAAGGTTGTGCGATGGCCTTGCAGACCGGCTTGCGCCACCCTGAAAAACTGGCCGGACTGATGTGCCTGTCGGGGTATGTGCCGCTCGCGGCCAACCTGTCCAATGAGCGGCATGACGCCAGCGTGGCCACCCCGATCTTCATGGTGCACGGCGTGCAGGATGGTGTGATTCCGATTGCCCGCGCCGAGCAGTCGCGCGACTTGCTCAAAGCGCTTGGCTACCAGGTCGAGTGGCACGAATACATGATGCAGCACTCGCTGTGCCAGGAAGAAGTCGACGATATCGGCGCCTGGCTTAAAAAAGTATTGTTGGCCTGATTAAAAACGTAGGGCGGAAAAGCGATCGCGCATTCCGCCATGCCGGCGTTACGAAGGCGCACCCGTCGGCGGAATGCGCTTCGCTTTTCCGCCCTACGATGAACACTTACACTGAAAGCAGCAAATGAAAAAAACCGGAATGGCAAAGAGCGACGCCAAAAAATTGATGGGCAAGATGGCAGCTCCCGGCGCCGCCGTATTTGGCAACGCGGGCAACGCCGGCAACGCCGGCAACGCCGACAACGCCGTCGTCGACCGCAAGGAATTGCGCGAGCGCGAACGCGCCCTGGGCCTGGTCCCATTTGCCGTCAAGCTCAATGCAGACCTGGTCAAGCAGCTGCAGGAACACGCCAAAACGGCCGGCGTCGACTTGAACGAAGCCGTTGCCAGCCTGCTCGTCAAAGGCCTGGCCTCGTAAGCCGCGCTTGAAAACCATCGTCCTTGGCGGCTATGGGAACTTTGGCAGCCGCATCTGCCGCGCGCTGGCCAACTGGCCGGGGATCGAGCTGGTCGTCGCCGGGCGCAGCGGCGTCAAGGCGGCCGCGCTGGCCGCCGAATGCGACGCCGCTTCGGCCGTCATCGACATCACCGACGAACACCTCGGGCGCACACTGACCGCGCTCGGCGCCGAGCTCGTCATCCATACCGCAGGTCCGTTCCAGGAACAAGGCTACGCCGTGGCGCTGGCCAGCGCTGCGGCGGGCGCCCATTACATTGACCTGGCCGACGGACGGCGTTTCGTGTGCGATTTTGCGGCCACGCTGGACCCATGGTTCCGGCGCCAGGGCCGCAAGGCCGTCACCGGCGCCAGCACCGTGCCCGCCCTGTCGTCGGCGGTCATCGATCACCTCACCCAGGGCTGGCGCAGCGTCAGCGAGATTGACTACTGCATCGCGCCGGCGCAAACGGCGCCGCGCGGGATCGCCACGATGGCCGGCGTGCTCAGTTACTGCGGTGCGCCAATCGAAGTCTGGCACGGCGGGCGATGGGAGACGCAGTACGGGTGGTGCGCACCGAGCCGGGTGCAGTTCGCGCGTCTCAAGCCGCGCATCGGGGCGCTGTGCGACATTCCGGACCTTGAGCTGTTCCCTGCGTATTACAAGGGCGTGCAGTCGGTGATGTTTCGGGCCGCGCTGGAAGTGGGCGTCAGCCAGCGGGCTCTAGCAGTCATCGGGGCCTTGCGGCGCTGGGGGGTGATTTCCCGGCCTGAAGGCCTGGCTGGCTTCATGGACCGCGCCGCCGATCTGCTGGACCCGTTCGGCAGCGCGCTGGGCGGCATGGTGGTGCGCGTGCGCGGGGTCGATGGCGCGGGCGTGGCCGCTTCCCTGGCATGGCACATTGCGGCCGACGACGACAACGGTCCCGAGATCCCGTGCATGCCGGCGATCCTGCTGGCGCGCCGGCTGGCGGCGGGGGCGCCGTTCGAGGCGGGTGCGTTCACCAGCATCAGCCAGCTGACGCTGGCCGAGTTTGAACCGGAGTTTGCAAAATGGAATATGGTGAGCGAGATTGTCGCCAATAACGATGCATTGAAAGGGGAATGAGATGGCCAAGAAAGAAGAACTGGACGAAGAAACACTGGCATTGATTCACTGGTGTATTGAGGTGGAAGGTTTTCTGGTGAAGGGCGGCGCCACGGTCAAGCAGGCGCAGGATCATATTGAAGAGCAGGTCGAGTGGTTTACCGACCAGTTTTATGATGGGTTGACGCCTGAGGAAGCGGCCAAGGAAGCGCTGGCTTAGCAGCGTCGTCCTCGCGGACGGCTTGGCACTGCGAAGGGCTGTACACCGTAGGCCGTAGGTCGGAAAAGCGCAGCGCATTCCGACATTGCCAGCGTCAATGTGACGCATGCAGTGTCGGAATGCGCTGCGCTTTTCCGACCTACGGGGTAGCTGACTTTTTTTCGATTGCCGGCAGATGGGGCGGCCCTTATAGGACTCCTCATCGATTATTTGCTTTCCACACGGGAAATATCAAAAGTCCCCGGTCCTTCTCAGATTATTGTCAACTGTCAATAATTTCGAGCGAGGAACGTCATGAGCCGCATCATGCACCGCAGGCTGGGGGACAAGCCGCCGGTCGCCATCAGCGCGCAGGGAATGCTGGTGCGCGACAGTCTCGGCAACACCTATATCGACGCTTGCGGCGGCGCGGCCGTCTCCACGCTCGGCCACGGCCACCCCGATATCCTGACCGCGATCCACCGCCAGATCGACCGCAACGCCTACGCCCATTCCGCCTTTTTCACTACCGACGTGGCCGAGGAACTGGCCGAGCGCCTGGTAGCGGGCGCCCCCGAGGGCTTGAGCGAAGTCTACCTGGTCTCCGGCGGCTCCGAGGCGATGGAGACCGCCCTCAAGCTGGCGCGCCAGTATTTTGTCGAGAGCGGTGCCAGCGAGCGCACCGTGTTCATCGCGCGCCGCCAGAGCTACCATGGCAATACGCTGGGCGCGCTGGCCGTGGGCGACAGCGCCTGGAGCCGCCACCAGTTCGCGCCGCTGCTGATGGACGTGCCGCGCGTGGCCCCGTGCTACGAATACCGCGACCGCGCCGAAGGCCAGTCGCGCGAGGATTACACGCTCGCGCTGCTGCAGGAACTCGAAGCGGCGATCCTGGCGGCCGGGCCGGGAAAGGTGATCGGCTTTTGCGCCGAGCCGGTGGTTGGCGCCACCGGCGGGGCGATCGCGCCCACGGCCGGCTACTTTCGCGGTGTGCGCACGCTGTGCGACAAGTACGGCATTTTGCTGATCGCCGACGAGGTCATGTGCGGCATGGGCCGCACCGGCACCATGCACGCGCTCGAACAAGATGGCATCTCGCCCGACATCGCCGTCATCGGCAATGGCCTGGGCGCCGGCTACCAGCCGATCGGCGCGGTGCTGGCACGCGGCGCGCTGGTCGAGCGTTTGCGCAGCGGCAGCGGCGTGTTCCAGAACGGCCACGCCTACACCGGCCATCCGGTGGCTGCGGCGGCGGCGCTGGCCGTGCAAAAGGTGATCGAACGCGACGACCTGCTGGCGGCCGTACGCCAGCGCGGCGAGGCGCTGCGCCGCATGCTGCGCGACGCCTTTGGCAGCCACGAGTACGTAGGCGATATTCGCGGCCGCGGCCTGTTCATGGCGCTCGAACTGGTGCGCGACCGGGTGTCGCAAGCGCCTTTCGATCCCGCGCTCAAGGTGCACGCGCTGATCAAAAAGCAGGCCATGGCGCGCGGCTTGATGGTGTATCCGGGCGGCGGCACGATCGATGGTCTGCATGGCGACCACGTCTTGATCGCGCCGCCTTTTATCGCCACCGATGCCGACCTGTCGGAGATCGTGTCGCGCCTCGCCGACGCGATCAACGCGGCGTTGCCGGGAGCTAAGCTTAAGCCGCAGCCGGGGTGGTAGCGTGCTCTGCGGCCCCCGCCGGCGGTGAGTCGACTACAATGCCTGTTCTTGTCGCGTGTGTGCATTCATCGCATTCGTCGCATTCGTCGCACTCGTCGCGTTCGTCGCCTGCAAGGCCCTTGCATGATCGAGCGCGATTGTCGACAAGACGAAAGCGCCCATTGATGTATCCCAAAGAGTATTTTGTTGAGCAATTCGCCGACCTCGACACCGAGGCCTTGCTTTTCAAACTGTCCGGTGACTTAGCCGATAACGCACGCGACGCCGTCGTGACATTGCTGGGACAACGCGGCATCACGGCAGGCCAGCTCGACGCCCGAACCAAGGCGACGCAAAAGGCCAACATCCGGCGTCCCCGGGGCACGATCGAGTGCGATTATTGCAGTAACAGTGCAAAGAAAAAACCACTTTTCGACCAGGGGCAACGGTTTTGCTCGGCAGACTGCCTGCATGCCGCGCGCATCAGCGAAGCGGCAGTCGACCTCAGCGCGGGGCAGATCGGCGCGCTGGCAATGCGCTCTGGTGCCTGCCCCGACTGCGGCTCATCCGAAAGCGTGATTGAAATTCGTTATCATTACCGCGTGGTGTCCGCCCTTTACTTCACCAGCTATCAACGGAAAAGCCGCTTTTGCTGCGTTGCCTGCGGGCGCAAACAGAATTTCAAGTCTTTCCTGTTTACCTTTTTCTTGGGGTGGTGGGGCGTGCCCTTCGGGCTGATCATGACGCCAACGTATTTGATCGCCAACCTTGGCGAGCTGTGGGAGCAGCGTTCGGGAGGAGAACCGTCCGAAGACCTTGTAAGGCTTGCCAAGTTCCAACTTGCGGAAAAAGCCTACCGCTTGAATTACCGCTGATCACGCCGCCCGTTCGCGCCCGAAAAATCACCGCGCCAATCTGGCGGCCCTGGCCTTGCATACGCGACAGTTCCTAATGCCAAGCTGTTGCAGCAGCAGCATGGCAGCGCCGCCGCAATCGCTCGTGCGTTTTGTCGAATCCAATGTCTCGTTTTGTCGCATCCGTCCCATGCAACGTCTTGTTTTCGCGTGCAGCGCAAAACGCGACAAGGCGACCGGCAAACTCGACAAAATGCGACATCAAACGAGACAAAACGCCCGAGGGCGCGCACAGGGCACTCCACCCCGGACACGCCCAACTTGCGGCTAATCTATTTTATATATTCAAGCCTTGCTGTACGCCAGCACCTCGGCCTGCTGCTCGCCCAGGCCGGCAATTCCCAGCCGCAGCTTGTCGCCTTTTTTCAGGAAGCGCTTGGGCGTGCGCGCATCGCCCACGCCCGGCGGGGTGCCGGTGGCGATGATGTCGCCCGGCTCGAGCGTCATGAAGCGCGACACATAGCTGACAATCTGCGCGACTGAAAAAATCATCGTCTCGGTGCAACCGGTCTGCATGCGCTTGCCGTTCAATTCCAGGTACAGGTCCAGGCGCTGGACGTCGATGACTTCGTCGCGGGTGACCAGCCACGGGCCGACCGGGCCGAAGGTGTCGCACCCCTTGCCCTTGTCCCATTGCGGGCCGCGCTCCTTCTGGTACTGCCGCTCCGAGACATCGTTGACGACGCAGTACCCGGCCACATACGCAAGCGCGTCTTCTTCGCTGACGTACTGCGCGCGCGTGCCGATCACCACCCCGAGTTCGACTTCCCAGTCGGTTTTTTTCGACCCCTGCGGCAGCATGACCGGGTCGTCCGGCCCGTTCAGGCACGTGATGGCCTTCATGAAGATGATCGGTTCGGTCGGAATCGGCGCGCCCGTCTCGGCCGCGTGATCGGCGTAATTGAGGCCGATGCCGATGAACTTGCGCACGCCCGCCACCGGCACGCCGAGGCGGGGATTGCCGCGCACCAGCGGCAGCGTCTTGTAGTCGACCTTGGCGAGCTTGCGCAGCGCCTTCTCCGACAGTAGCGATGGATCGATATCGGCGACGATGCCCGACAAGTCGCGCAGGCGACCTTCTTCGTCGAGCATGCCGGGTTTTTCTTTGCCAGGGCGGCCGTAGCGGACCAGTTTCATTGTGGGGTTTCCAATCGCGGTGCGTGAATATACTGTCGTGTACACATGGGCACTACCGTGCACGACCGCGATTGTAGCGTACCGGTCTACCTGGCGGGCGTGACGCGCCACACCGCGTTGCCCACGTCGTCGGCCACCAGCAGCGCGCCCGCCTTGTCGACTGCCACGCCGACCGGGCGTCCGTAGGCATCTCCAGCCTGGTTGACAAAGCCGGCCAGCAGCTCGATCGGCGCACCATTCGGCTTGCCGTTGGCGAACGGGACGAACACCACGTTGTAGCCATTGAGCGGCGTGCGGTTCCACGAGCCGTGCTGGCCGACAAAGGCGCCGCCGGCGAACTGCGGCGGGAACAGCGTGCCCTCGTAGAACACCATGCCCAGCGGCGCCACGTGGGTGCCCAGCGCGTAGTCGGGCGCGACGGCCTTGGCCACCAGGTCGGGGCGCGGCGGCTTGACGCGCTCGTCGACATGGTTGCCGTAGTAGGAGTACGGCCAGCCGTAGAAAGCACCGTCGCGCACCGACGTCAGGTAGTCGGGCACCAGGTCGCTGCCCAGTTCATCGCGTTCGTTCACCACTGTCCACAAGGCCCCGCTTTGCGGCTGCCAGCCCATGCCATTGGGGTTGCGCAGGCCGGACGCGAACAGGCGCGTGGCCTTGCTGGCCAGGTCGATTTCGACAATGGCGGCGCGCCCCTGTTCCTTGTCGATGCCGTTTTCGGCGACATTACTATTCGAGCCGACGGTGGCGTACAGCTTGGCGCCGTCCTTGCTGGCGATGATGTTCTTGGTCCAGTGGTGATTGAGCGTGCCGCCCGGCAGCGGGGCCACCGGCACCGGCACGGCGGAGATCGCGGTCTGCCCGGGCGTGTACGGGAACGCGACGACGGCGTCGGTGTTGGCCACATACAGCGTGGAGCCGACCAGCGCCATGCCGAACGGCGAATTGAGTCCCTTGATGAATTCAGTCTTCACTTCGGCCACGCCGTCATGGTCGGCGTCGCGCAGCAGTACGATGCGGTTCGGGCTGGGCACCGCCGCTCCCGCTTTTTTCATGACCTTTCCCATCACCCAGCCCTTGATGCCCTTGCCTTCGTCGGGGCGCGGCGGCGCGTTCGTTTCGGCCACCAGCACGTCGCCGTTGGGCAGTACGTACAGCCAGCGCGGATGGGTCAGGCCAGTGGCGAAAGCGGCCACCGCAAAGCCGCTGGCCGCGCGCGGCGTGACGCCGGCAGGCCAACCCTTGGCGGGCGCGATATCGACCGTGGGAATGAGGCTTTTAACGGGCTGGGGCAGCGCCGGCGCGGGCCCGGTGCTGGCCACCGGCGGCAGCATTGCCTTGTCGGCGCAGCCGGCCAGCGCCAGCAGAACAGACGACATCAGCAGCAGCGGGACTGGACGGGTGCGCAAGGTGAAAACGGTAGACATTGAAAACTCTCCTGGTAGGCATCTCTGCGGAGAATTCTAGACCATTTGCGCATTCGGCAACGCCGCCTACGGCGCGCCATCTTTACGCCGTACTTTGTTCGCGCCCGCGTCCTGCCAGCCCGGCAGGCATGCAGGGCAAGGCCTCGTCCGCGCAGGCCAGGTCCGCCAGCGGCTGCAGTTGCTGGCGAAAGCGGCGCAGGGCGAACAGCACCAGTCCTGGCACCTGCAGCGCAATCAGCACCACAAAGGCGGCCCGGTATGCCTGCGCCGGATAGTGGCCCAGCGCGTCCGGCGTCCAGCAGTTGAGGATCTGGCCAAAGCCGCCCTGCACCACGCAGGCGCCGGCGAAAATGAGCATGTTCAGGCAGGCGGAGGCGCGGCTGCTCAGCGCCGCCGGCATGCTTTGCGCGACCAGCGTGTATTCAATGCCGGTGATGGTGCCGATCAGCGCGAACAGCACCGCCAGCAGCGGAAAGCTGGGCGCAAAGCCGATCGCCATCGCCCCTTGCAGCAGCAAAAACAGGCCGACCCCGATGGCGGCCACGTCATGCGGGCCGATGCCGCGCCGCCCGGCCCATTCGGTGATGATGCCCACCCCGATGGCGCCGAAAATCACGGCCGCCATGGTCAGGTACAGCAGGAAGGCAACCGAGGAATTGGACATGTGGCCAACGTCGGCCAGCCAGCGTCCGATCCACAGTCCCTGCAAGCCCAGGAAGATCGTATGCGAGGCCAGCACCAGCGCGATCACCCGGCGAAAACTCGGATGGCGCCATACTTCGGCCAGCGCGCGCCCGGTTGGCAGCGCGGCCTGCGCCGGTTTGACGAAGGTGCGCGGCGTGACAAACCAGATCAGCAGCGCGACGGCGGCGGTGACGGCAGCGAGCAGCGTAAACAGCGCGCGCCAGTCGGTGTAGTCGAGCACCAGGCGCACCGGCAGCGTGGCCGAAGCCGCGCCCAGCCCGCCGGCCGCCATCAGGTAGCCGTGTAGCGAAGGCAGCTTGCTCGGCGGCAGCCACGGCGCGATCCCCTTGACCCCGGCCAGCAGCGTGCCGCCCACCCCGAAGCCCATGATGAAACGCGCCACCATCAGGTCTATGTAGGAGCGGCCATGCGCGAACATCAAGGTGCCGCAGGCGGCCAATAGCAGCAGCACCAGCAGCGTCTTGCGCGAGCCGTGGCGGTCGATGGCGGCGCCCACCGGCAACTGCGCCAGCACCACGGCAAAGTAAAAGGCGCTGGTCAGCATGCCCAGCTCGGCCGTGCCCAGACCAAGCGAATCGACCAGGTAGGGCGCCAGCACGGCGTTGGCGTTGCGCAGCAGCAGCGACAGGAAGTGGCCCAGCGCGAACGGCAGGAACACGTAGAAAAAGATGCCGAGGCCGGCGGGGCCGGCGCCTTTGTGCGACTCGGGAAACGCGGTGGGATCGGTCACGGTGAACTCCTGGGAAGTAGCGCCCTGGGGCGGTTTTTGAACAACGGGAAACCGACGTTGTGAATAGGGACGTTACTAGCTTTCAGGAAATTCTAATTGCTTGGAATCAACGTAAGTAGTAGCCGCAGTGCTCTTGCGTAACCGCAAGTTGCGTACAAGCAGCAAGCGTACATTGGGAATGCACCTGAGCAATATTGGGCCACATAAACTTACAAAGGACACTCACATGAAACAGCTCGTTCACTTTAGCGCCGCCTGCCTCTTGCTCGCGTCAAGCCTGGCCGGCGCCACCACCGATCCGACCCCGCGCGACGCTGTCGCGATGGTCGAAAAAGGCGCCGCCATGGTCAAGATCAAGGGCAAGGATGAAGTGATCCGGCGCATCGCAGCCAAGGACCCGACCTTCATCAACGGCTCGCTTTACCTGTACGTGCGCGACCTGAAAACCGGCGTCGTGCTGGCCCATCCGATCAACCGCACCATCGTTGGCAAGGACTTGACCGACGTGCCCGACACCAACGGCAAAACCTACCGGCGCGAAATCCTGCAGGTCGCCGCCAAGCAAGGCAAGGGCTGGGTCGACTACACGTACAAAAATCCCGAGACCGGCAAGATCGAGCCAAAAACCACCTACTTGCTGCGCGTGGACGACATCGTCCTCGAAGCCGGTATCTACAAGAAATAAGCCATGAAAACCCTGATCCTGGCCGCGATGCTCAGCCTGGCTGCGGCCGCCAGCATGGGCGCGAGCGCCCCGCCCGGCGCCGCGTCCCGCGCCAATCCGGCCTTCAAGGAGGAAGAGGCGCGCCTGTTGACCAAGCGCGCCGCCGTCATCGTCGACGCCATGGGCAAGGAAGAAATGATGATGCGCATTCACTCGGCCGATCCGGCCAAGGTGAAAGGCACGCTGGCGGTGACGATGCGCGACCTGTACACCGGCGTCGTGCTGGCCCACCCGCGCGGACCCAAGTTCACCGGCAGCGACAATGCCGGCCTTGACCCGGCCACGCGCTTTCATCCGCGCGACGTGATTGAGCTTGCCAAGTCCAGCGGCAAGGGGCGCGTGGGCGACACCTGGGTCGAGCGGGTCGGCGACGTGGTCCTCGAGGCCGGGATTCAGGACTGAGCACGCACTGACCACCCACGGACCACGGACCGGCCACGCAGCACCAGGGGAGCGCCATGCTGAACAAACTTCGGATCGGACCCAAGCTGCTGCTTGCCCCCGGCGTGGTGCTCGCCCTGCTGCTGCTGCTGGCGGGCCTGGCCTGGTACGGCATGGTGCGCCAGCATGCCTCGCTCGAGAACATGGTGCAGGTACGGGCCGCGCGCCTGAAGGCGGTCGCCGACATCGCGGCCGACGCCAGGCAGGCGCACGCCAGCACCTGGCAGCTGCTCGCGTGGATCAACGGCAGCTTTGCCCGCGAGCGCCTGGACGCGCTGCGCGCTGACATCGCGCGCCGCCACGCCGCGCTGGGCGGCGCGCTGGAGGCCCTGACGCACGTGGCCGCGCCGGCCGAGCGCGACATCGCCGCCGCCAGCGCGGCGGCCCTGGCTGCATACAGCGCCAGCACCGCCGAAGCGATCGAGTTGGCGCTGGCCGACCAGTCGCTGGCGGCGAACGCCATGCACAAGGCCGAACAGCAGTTCGGTGCGCTCGAAGCCAGCGTCGGGCAACTGGCGGCACTCGAAAAAAAACTGAGCGAAGAAGGCTACCAGGTCGCGGAACGGGAATTTCGCCAGCTGGTGCTGGGCATGGCGCTGCTGGTGCTGGCCTCGATTGCGCTCTCGCTGCTGGTGACGGTGCAGGTGCGGCGCGCCATGCTGGACGATATCGGCGCCATTGCCGACACGGTCGACGCCTTGGCGCAGGGGCGCCTGGCCGCCGGCGCGGCGCGCGCCGGGCGCGATGAAATCGGCGACACGGCGCGCGCCCTCAACCGCACCATTGAGCGCCTGGGCGGCACGCTGCGCGCCATCCTGGACGGCGTGCATGCGATCGACAGCGCCGCGCACGATATCGCCGGCGGCAACCACGACCTGTCGGCGCGCACCGAGCTGCAGGCCGGTTCGCTCGAAGAAACGGCCGGCGCGCTGCAGGCGCTGACCGGCGCGGTGACCGACAACGCAGCCAGTGCGCGCCGCGCCAGCGACCTGGCCGCGCGCGCCGCGCTGCTGGCCGAAGGCGGCGGCGGCGCCGTGCAGCAGGCGGTTATCACGATGGACCAGCTGAAAGCCAGTTCGCACAAGATTGTCGAGATCATCGGCGTGATGGACGCGATTGCGTTCCAGACCAGTCTCCTGGCGCTGAATGCGGGCGTGGAAGCGGCGCGCGCGGGCGCCCATGGTCGCGGCTTTGCGGTGGTGGCGACCGAGGTGCGCACGCTGGCGCAGCGTTCGGTGGCGGCGGCCGGACAGATCAAGACCTTGCTGGCCGCCTCGGTGGCCAGCATCGACGCCGGCAACGCGGCGGTCAACGCGGCCGGCGCCGGCATGGGCGAGGTGGTGGCGTCGGTGCGGCAGGTGAACGACATTATCGGCGCCATCAGCGCGGCCAGCGCCCAACAGGCGGCCGGCATTGCCGAGGTTAATCTGGCGCTGGTGCAGATGGACGGCATGACGCAGCAAAACGCGGCATTGGTCGAACAGGCCGCTGCCGCTGCCGCCAGCTTGCACGAGCAGACGGCGAACCTGGCGCACGCGGTGTCGGTGTTTCGGATTGGCGAGGCCGAGACCGGGCCAAACTGCCATCCTGAAAACCCCACTGAGGCAAGGGGCAAAGCGCCCCCGGCACGCACCGCACCGGAACGGCGCGCGAGCGCCAGTCCGATGCGCGAGCGCACCGCGCGCGGCCTGCCCTACCGTCCCGGCCTGGACCAACCGTCCGGCCGCCACGAAGCTTGAACGCGCGCGTCAGCGAAACGGGCGGCTCATGAAACGCGAGCCGGCCAGCCCGAAGCGCCAGGGCACCTCGAGCGCCTTGGAAATGCCGATCCGCGGACCGGCCACCACCAGCGCGGCGCCTTCGCCCTCGTGCGCCACCAGCGAAAACGGCGCCTGCGACAAGGCCGCGCCGTTCAGCGCCCGCGTCACCCCCAGGGCTTGACACAGCTTGCCCGGCCCCGAGCACAGCAAGCCGACCGCGTCCACCCCGCGCCGTTCGCGCATCAGATCGAGCCCGGCCAAAGGTTCAAGCGCGCGGATCAGCACCCCGGCCCCGTGGCCTGCTTCGCGGCAGACGAAATTGAGGCACCAGTGGATGCCGTACGAGCGGTAGACATAGGCGTGGCCAGGCGCGCCGAACATGGCGCCGTTGCGCTCGGTCGGCCCGGCAAAGGTGTGCGAGGCGGGGTCGCTCTGGTCGTAGGCCTCGGTTTCGACGATGCGCCCGCCCACGCCATCGACCAGCACCACGGCGCCGATCAGCTGGCGCGCCACGGTCTGCGCGTCGCGCGAGAAATCGATTCCAGCAATGAGCTTGTTCATGGGCCAATTCTAGCCAAAAAGCAGCATTGCCCGCCGCACAAGAAGCCAGGCGCGTTCCCGCAAAAAACTATTTTGCCTTAGTGCAACTTTGACGGGAGTAGTTTATAGTCGGCTTCTGCGCGTTTTCATGCAAAGCCAAAACCCAATGAGCAACCTAGCCGTTTGCGCAAGTTCGACCGCCGACCCGGTCGACGCGCTGATCAAGTCGATCCGGATTCCGCCCCGTCCCAGCCTGCTGTGCGACCTGCAGCGCGAACTGGGCGCCGACGAGCCTGACCCGCTCGCCATCGGGCGCATTATCGGGCGCGACGTCGGCATGTCCGGCGCCCTGCTCAAACTGGCCAATTCCTCGTTTTATGGCGGCAAGCGCCAAGCCAAGTCGGTCGACCAGGCCATCATATTGCTCGGCATCAACCAGGTCGCGGCCTTGATGACGGGCCTGCTGGCGCGCCAGGCGATCGGCGCCGACAATGCCGCGCTGGCCAGCTTCTGGGACCTGTCGACCCGGCGCGCGCAAGCGATGGTGATGTTGGCGCGCCGCCTGCGCATCGGCGCACCGGACGTGGCGCATACCTTCGGCCTGTTTTGCGACACCGGCGTGCCGCTGCTGATGGCACGCTTTCCCGACTACGCAGCCACCTTCGCCGAAGCGGCGCGCGACCCGCTGCGAGCGTTGACCGCGCTCGAGGACGAGCGCCACAGCACCAACCACGCCGCCATCGGTTGCCTGCTGGCGCGCAACTGGGGCTTGTCGACCGAGGTCTCCTGGGCCATCTTGCACCACCAGGATTACGCGGTGCTGGAAGACACGGCCACCGACGACGGCGTGCGTTCGCTGGTGGCGCTGTCGCTGCTGGCCGAAAGCGCGATCCAGCAATACCAGGGCATGCCCGGTTCGCTCGAATGGGACAAGGGAGGCGCGCGCGCCTGCCGCTACCTCGGCTTGTCGAGCGGGGAAACGGCCGATCTGCTCGACGAACTGCACGACTGCTTTCATGGCGAACACTAACAACCCATTTGACATCGCCGGCAAGCGGGACAATACTGGACTGATGCACATGTGGAGGGCTCGACATGCACATTTTGACCCGCACCCTGATGGCCAGCCTGGCTTGCCTGCTGGGCGGCCGCGCCAGCGCTCCCGAGGCGCCGCCCGCACCCGGCCCAAGCGCGCTGGCCGACCTGTTAACCGATGCGCGCGTGGCGCCAGCGTCGGCCCCGGCCACGGCGGCGGGCCTGTTCGCCATGAGCGGACCGATGCTGGAATTTTTCAACAGCAAGCAATTCCAGGACGCGCTGCACGCGCGCGGGCCTGAATTGGGTTTGGTCGACGCCCTGTACGCGAAGAAAAGTTTAAAGCTCGAGTATGACGACAGCACCACGCGCGACGCCGTCGCCACCTTCGCCGGCCGGCGCGGCAATTGCCTGTCGCTGGTGATCATGACCGCCGCCTTCGCCAAGGCGCTCGAGCTGGAAGGGCCGCGCGCGGCCGTGCTGCAAGAGCCTGGCTTTACCGCCGCCCACAACACGCTGAGCGTTGTGTATTACACGCGCGGCGACAGTGCCATGTCTGAACGGGTGTTCCGGCGCGCACTCGCGCGCACACCGGCCGACCCGATGCTGATGAAAAATCTGGTGCCGGTGCTCGACCGGCTGGGCAAGGTGGCCGAAGCGCGCGCCCTGGCAGCGCAGCTGGCCGCACGCGATCCGGAGCCGCCCCTGTATTTCTTCGAGGCGGGGATCAAGGCGATGGAAACGGGCGACTTCGCCGCAGCGAAAAAGCTGTTCGCGCGCGAAACGACGCGCTCGCCCTTCAACCATAAGTTGCATTACTGGCTGGGCCTTGCCCACATGCGCCTGGGCGAGACGCTCGCCGCGCGCAAGGAAATGGCGACCGCCTTATCCTACGGCAGCGGCGCCCAGGACAAGCGCCGCTATTTCGCCAAGCTGGCCCACCTGCGCTCGCTCAATTAGTGCTGTTTGGGCACAATGCTGTTTGTGCTCAGCGCTGCTGGTAGCGGTTGGCCATCTCGTTGCCGAGGTAGCCGCCGCCGATGATGCCGGCCACCGTCGCGAGCTTCTTGCCATTACCCCCGCCCACCTGGTTGCCGAGCAGGCCGCCAATAACGGCGCCGGTACCGATGCCCACATAGTTAGGCTGGCGCGGCTGCGGCGCCGGTGCCTGAGCCTGGTAGCTCGGGCTGTTGCTGTAGTGACGGGTACGCTGCGGCGCGTCGCGGTACACCACGCGGGTACGCTGGGGTGCATCGCGATAGACCACACGGGTCTTGGGCGCTGCCGCGTGGACGCGCGGCGTCGGCTCGGCCAGCACTGCCGATGCAGGCGCCACCAGCGTGTTGACCGGTACTGCCAAGGGCTGCGCGGCGAGTTGGCGCTGCGCTGCCAGGGCCTGCTGGGCTGCCAGCAATTGCTGGGCTTCGAGCAATTGCTGCGCTGGCGTGGCGGTGACGACGGCTGGCGCCGACTGCAACTGCGCCGATTGGAACTGGGTCGGTTGCAGCTGGGCAGTCTGGGCCTGCGAATTGGGCAACCAGCCGGCGATCGCTGCAGTGCCGACGGCGCTGATGGTGATGACGGACAACGCCGCGGCTGCCATCAATGGGTGAATCCGGCTTGCTGTGGTGATCTTTTCCATGGTCTGCTCCTGTGCTGTGAATGTGTCTGCATGACCACCTTAACGGCGCGCTGCACGCAAGGCTAGGGCGATGCTGTATCAATCGTAAGCAGATGTAATCGATAAAAGACTCAAGGCAACTGCTGCAGTTCACAGCAACTGCTGCCAGCGTTCCAGTTTTTGCTCGAACGACATGGCGGCCAGCGCAGGCGAGGTCGATGGCAGGATCAGCGTGCGGTAGCCGGCGGCGGCAAACTGGGGCGCAAACTTGCCCGAGGTCTGGCCATTAAAGCCGACCACGGCCAGCTGCGGACACAGCGCGCGCAGCCGCGTAAAATCGTTGGCGGCCGGATGGCGGATGCGCGCATCGAGACTGCCCTGCCGCTCGCACGCCCCCAGCACGTCCCACAGGCCGACACCGTGCTTTAGCAGGCGCGCCAGACGCTCGGCGTACGGCAGCGCCGCCAGCGGTTCGCCGGTCAGCGCCGCCAGGATCGGCCACAGCGCATTGCGCGGGTGCGCGTAGTACTGGCCCGCGGCCAGCGAAGCGGCGCCGGGAAAGCTGCCCAGGATCAGGATGCGGGTGTGGGCATCGATGACGGGCGCCAGGCCGGTGAGCGCGGTGGGAGGGATGATCATGGCGCCGATTCTAACTTCCGGCGCCCCGCCCCGGTGTAAAATCGGCAAGCAACCCTACAACAAAAATGCCCAGTTCGGAGACCCGCTCACCATGACCACCACCGTACAGCCGCGCACCATCGACACCCTGTTGGCCCAATACGGCGAAAGCCACTTGAACCATACCAACGAGCTGATCCACTTCGTGTGCGTACCCGTGATCGTCTTCACACTGCTCGGCATGATCTGGGCCTTTCACCCGCTGGCGGCGGTGACGGTGGCGGTCATCGCGCTGGCCTACTATGTCCAGCTTTCCAGGCCTTTCGCGCTGGGCATGCTGGTGATGTCGGGCCTGATGCTCGGTTTGCTCAGCCTGATGCCGCGCCAGACCGTGCTGCCGCTGTCGATCGGGATCTTCATGCTGGCTTGGATCGGCCAGTTCATCGGCCACAAGATCGAAGGCAAGAAGCCATCCTTCCTGGAAGACCTGCGGTTTTTGCTGATCGGACCGCTGTTCGTGCTCAGCTTCCTGTACCGGCGCCTGCATCTGGCGTGGTAGCACCTGATCCTACTCACCGAACCCGTGCGCCTGTGGCGCTGCGTGCAGCGCCGGATCGGCCTGCATCAAATCGAGGACCAGGTGCGCGCACAGTGCCACGTAGGCGACCAGCACGGCGGTTTTCAGGTGCAGCAGCGGTTTCATGATCATTCCCCAAGAGAGCAACCAGCGTAGCGCCTTTCGCCTGGCGCACGCGCGGGAACGGCGCCGTATTGACGATGGTCAAGGCCGGAACGGCGCACTGTCGCTTTCGCGCAATGTTCAGCAGGAAACATCGAATCACCGTATACTTTCGCGATGTCCTCTCCCCTTCTTTTTGCGATTGCCTCCCTGATCTGGGGCTCCACCTTTTTTGCCATCACCTACCAGCTGGGCGAAGTCGCCCCTGCCGTGTCGGTGGTGTACCGCTTTGCGCTGGCTTCGGCTGCGCTGTTTGCCTGGTGCCTGCTGCGCGGGCAGAGCCTGCGCCTGCCGCGCCCGGCCGTGCGCTGGGTGCTGCTGCAAGGTTTGTTCACCTTCGCGCTGTCGTATGTGTGCACCTATACGTCTGAGCAATACCTGGTCTCGGCGCTGGTGGCGGTGCTGTTCGCGCTGATGGTGTTTTGGAACCCGCTGTGCAGCCGCCTCGCCTTTGGCACCCCGGTCGCGTGGCGCACCTGGGCCGCCGGCATGGTCGCCGTCAGCGGCGTGACCATGCTGTTCTTCCACGCCATCGCCGACGGCTGGGGCGAGATCGTGCGCGGCGGCGCCGGCACTTTTTTGTTCGGCCTGGCGCTCGCCGTCACGGCCACCATCGCCAGCTCGGCCGGCAACGTGGTGGTCAGCAAGATCCGCGAGCAGTCGTCGAACTTATTCCTGACCATGGCTTGGTCGATGTTCTCCGGCACTGTCATGGTGGCACTGTACGCCCTGGCGACGGGCCAGCATTTCACGCTACCCCAGGCGCCGCGTTACTGGGCCGCGCTGCTGTATTTGTCGCTGTTCGGCTCCGTGATTGCGTTTGCCGCCTACTTCACGCTGATCAACCGGATCGGTTCGCAAAAGGCTGTGTATATCGGCGTCGTCACGCCGGTCATCTCGCTGCTGCTGTCGATGCAGCTCGAACATTACCGCCCCGGTCCGCTCGAGTTTTCCGGCATGTTCGTGTGCCTGGCCAGCGTGGCCTGGGCCGTGCGCACGCCCTCGCCTACCCTCCAAGCAGCAATCAACCTGACCACCTACCCCGAGGTACCATGACTACCAACACTTTTACGATCCGCCCGGCCCAGCCAGCCGACGTTGCCCACATTCACGCCATGATCGTCGAACTGGCCGTGTTCGAAAAACTCGAACACCTCGTCATCGCCACCGAAGCCATGCTGCACGAAGGCTTGTTTGGCGCGCGCCCGGCGTGCGAAGCCATCATGGGCGAAGAAAACGGCGAGATCGTCACCTTCGCCCTGTTTTTCCATAATTTTTCAACTTTCCTCACCCGCAAGGGACTGTATCTGGAAGACCTGTACGTCAAGCAAGACCATCGCGGCAAGGGTTATGGCCGCCAGATGCTCGTGGCGCTGGCGCAGCTGGCCGTCGAACGCAATTGCGGCCGCTTCGAATGGTCGGTACTGGACTGGAACGAACCGGCGATCAATTTTTATAAAGGGATGGGCGCCGAGCTGCTGCCTGACTGGCGCATCTGCCGCGTGGCCGGTGATGCGCTGGACGTACTGGCCAAAGGCTAAAAAGAAAAAACCCACGGGCATGCAATGCGCCGTGGGTGAACCCATGTGTTTAAGATGGGGAGGGGAGATAGAGGCTGGTCTACGTCTTCTTGCTCGTCCCAGTAATAATTACCCATCCGAAAAACGGTCCTTTGTTATTGCGCAAAGGTGCCTCATGCGCGGCGCATTGCAAGGCGTTCCACCCCTTCAAACAAAGCTTGCGTCAGCAAGGCCAGCAGCGCCGCCGGAATCGCACCCGCCAGCAACATGGCGTTGTCGTTGAGCGCCAGGCCGATCGTGATGCGCTCGCCATAGCCGCCGGCCCCGATAAAGGCGGCAATC
The DNA here is from genome assembly GCF_049896185.1 of Massilia sp. TSP1-1-2. Classification (NCBI taxonomy): domain Bacteria; kingdom Pseudomonadati; phylum Pseudomonadota; class Betaproteobacteria; order Burkholderiales; family Oxalobacteraceae; genus Massilia; species Massilia sp. TSP1-1-2. The sequence goes on along the minus strand of NZ_JAFCTU010000012.1, from coordinate 18,685 downwards.
GTTGCCGTCCCCACGCTCATGACCGCCGCCGTCTTGACGCCCGCCAAGATCACCGGCAGCGCCAGCGGCAACTCCACATGCAGCAGGCGCTGACCAGGGGAAAGCCCGAGCGCCTGGGCCGCCAGCCGCATGCCGGCCGGCACGCCCAGGATGCCGGTGCAGGTATTGCGCACCACCGGCAGCAGCGCATACACGACCAGCGCAATGAGCGCCGGCACGCTGCCTATCTTGCCCAGCAAGGAAATCAATATCGCCAGCAAGGCCAGCGACGGCACGGTCTGCAGCACGCCCGCCGCGCCCAGCACAACCTGGCGCAGGCGCGGCGCCAGTGCGGCCAGGATGCCCAGCGGAATGCCGATCAGGCAGGCCAGCACCACGGCCGCGGCCACCAGCAGCAAGTGCTGGCGCGTCAACGTCCACAGGTCGGGGCCGAACAGTTTATCCATCAGGCCGGCGCGCACGGCACTGTTCGTGGCGACGGTCGGCGCCAGCCACGCAGCCGCGACGCTGGCAAAGCTCTTGCCTTCCAGTTCGACCGCCGCGTTCATCGCGATCATCCGGTCCGCCGTCATCCGCCCTTCCAGGGCGCTGATGGCGCGCCAGGCTGCGGGAAAGCGGGCCGGCGCATCGAGCCGGTACAGCAGCACGGCGTCGTAGCGCGGAAAGTACGCCAGGTCGTCCTTCAGCACGCGCAGCTTGTAGCGCGCGATTTTTGCGTCGGTGGCGTAGATGTCGATCACGTCGACCTGGCGCTGGTCCAGCGCTTCGTAGGCGATGCCGTGATCGAGCCCGCGCGGCTGCTGGCGCAAGCCGTAGCGCTGCGCCAGGCCCGGCCAGCCGTCGGCGCGGCCGATGAATTCGTGCGACAGGCCAAAGCGCAGCGGCTGGCCCGCCAGTTGCGACAGCGTTGTGACGGTGCTGTCGGCGCGCACGGCCAGTGCGTACGTGTTGTTAAAGCCCAGCGGCACCGCCACGCCCAGGCCCCACGGCGCCAGTGCCGCGCGCATCGCCGCCAATGAAGTCGGCTTCGGGTTTTTTAATATCTCCAGGTCGATCGTGCCCAGGTATTCCGGATACACGTCGATGCTGCCGGCGCGCAGCGCGGCCAACACGATGGCCGTATTACCCAAGCCCTGGCGATGCTCGGCCTTGCCATGCGCGGCGGCGGTCTGGGTCAGCACCTCGCCCAGCACGTAAGACTCGGTAAAGCGCTTGGAGCCCACGTGCAGCACGTCGTCGGCATGGGCCGAAGCGAGGCCGAGCCAGCCAAGCAGGCACAGAGCGATAAAAGTGATTGTGGCGCGCACGCACGCTCCCGGAAAAATTAACCGGGCAAGCTTACCACCGGATCGCGCAGCACGCCGGCGCTGACGACGCCGCGGCACGGGTTCAGGCCGATCGCGTACGACAGGTCGGCCGGCCGCGCAATGTCCCACAGCGCAAAGTCGGCGCGCTTGCCCACTTCCAGCGAGCCGATGTCCGCCGCGCGCCCGAGCGCGCGCGCCGCGTGGATGGTGGCGCCGGCCAGCGCCTCCTGGGGCGTCAGGCGCCACAGGGTGCAAGCCATGTTCATCGCCAGCAGCAGCGACGTCATGGGCGAGGTGCCCGGATTGCAGTCGGTGGCCACCGCCATCGGCACCCCGGCCGCGCGCAGCGCGGCAATCGGCGGCGGCGTGGTGTCGCGCAAAAAATAGTAAGCGCCCGGCAGCAGCACGGCTACCGTGCCGGCAGCGGCCATCGCGGCAATGCCATCTTCGCCCAGGTGCTCCAGGTGGTCGGCCGACAGGCCCTTGAAGCGCGCCACCAGTTCGGCCCCGCCCTGGTCGGACAGCTGTTCGGCATGCAGCTTGACCGGCAAGCCGTGTGCGCGCGCCGCCTCGAATACGCGCCCAGTCTGGGCGTTGGAAAAGCCGATGCGTTCGCAAAACGCGTCGACCGCGTCGACCAGCCCGGCCGCGGCGAGCTGCGGCAGCATGTGCTCGCAAATATGGGCCACGTAGTCGTCGGCGCGGCCGGCAAATTCGGGCGGCAGCGCGTGCGCGCCAAGGAAGGTGGTAACCACGTTCACGGGCAGCACCTGCCCGACGCGGCGCGCCACGCGCAGCATTTTCGCTTCGGCCTTGATCGTCAAACCGTAGCCGGACTTGATTTCAAGCGTGGTCACGCCTTCGGCCAGCAAGCTGGCAATGCGCGGCAAGCTTTGGCGCAGCAGGTCCTCGTCGCTGGCCGCGCGCGTGGCGCGCACGGTGGACATGATGCCCCCGCCCGCGCGCGCAATGTCCTCGTAGGTGGCGCCGTTCAGGCGCGCTTCGAATTCATCGCTGCGGTTGCCGGCATGGACAATATGGGTGTGGCAATCGATGAGACCGGGCGTGAGCCAGCACCCACGCCCGTCGTGCACCACGGCCGCAGGCGGCGCTGCAGCCCCCAGGCCGATCCAGGCAATGCGCCCGTCGCTTACGCCAATGGCGCCGTCGCGCAGTTCGCCATAGCCGCCGGCCATGGTTGCCAGCTGCACGTTGGTGAACAGGCTGTCCAAGCCGGTCTCGAACGGCCGCGCCATCGCTTACGCCTGGTTGAGGAAGATGTCGACCACGAACACGGTGGCCTGCCCCGCTTCGAGCGTCCAGATGGTGTTGGTGTCGAAAATGATGGCGTCGTACCGGACCAGGCCGATGCGTTCGGAATCGCTGCACACGGACAGGCTGTCGCCTTCGGCCAGGAACAGGATCGAGACGTCGCCGCGCGGCGCGAACTGGGACACGCCGTCCAGCACGCGCCGGCCCAGCTTGTGGTGGCAACGCTCGCGCCGGGTCATGACGTTGAAGTCGGTGCTCGGGCCACCGTTGAGCGTGGCGAGCACGTGCGATTCGCCCGCGAACTCGACCAGTGGCGCGTCGTAGTCGAGCGCGAAACGGCCCTCCTCGTCAATGTCGAGGAACACGCCCGGCCCGTCGACCAGCGCCAGCGACCGGTCCACGCCCCCAAACAGCGAAAACGGCCCGTCCGCGCCGATCGTCGCCAGGCTGATGCGCCAGTCGAACTTGTCGAGACTGGCGCCCGGCGGCGCGATCGCCAGTTCGGTGGTACTGCCGCCGCCGTTTTTCCAGGGGGCGGGCTCAAGGCCGGCAAAGGGGATCAGGAGTGTCATGCTCGCAGTGTACGCAATTGTGCGATGGTGTGCATGTATCGCTGTGCGATCGCCGCCTGCGCCACGTGGCTTTGATCGCGCACCACCCACTGCCCGCCGACCATCACGTCGCGCACCAGGTTGTCGTTGCCGCAGAAAACCAAGGCGCTCAGCAAGTCGGCCGGCGCCACGTCGAACAGGTTCGGATGGTCGCTGTCGAGCACCAGCAGGTCGGCCCGCTTGCCCGGGGCCAGCGCGCCCACGGGGCGGCCAGCAGCCAGCGCGCCACCGGCAAGGGCGCCCTGCCACAAAAAGTCGCCCACCCGCCGCTCGCCCGGGGAGGCGGCCACGTTGCGCTGCTGGTGCAGCAGGCGCTGGCCGTACTCAAGCCAGCGCAGCTCTTCCACGGGCGACTGCGACACGTGGCTGTCGCTGCCGATACCAAAGCGCCCGCCTGCGGCCAGGAACGGCGCCAGCGGGAACAGACCGTCGCCCAGATTTGCCTCCGTGGTCGGGCACAGACCGGCAACCGCGCCGCTCGCGGCCAGCGCCGCGGTCTCGCCCGCATCGAGGTGGGTCGCGTGCACCAGGCACCAGCGTTGCGTCAGCTCGAACTGCTCCATCAGGTAGCGCACCGGGCGCATGCCGGTGGCGACGATCGACTGCGCCACTTCGCCCTGCTGTTCGGCGATATGGATGTGCACCGGACGCGCCGGCGGCAGGCTGGCCAGCACCTCGGCAATCTGGGCGCCGGCGGCGGCGCGCAGCGAATGCGGCGCCACGCCCACTTCCACCTGCGGCCCGCGCAGCGGCTCGAGCGCGGCGATAATGTCCACCACGTCGCGTGGCCCGGTTTTGAAGCGCTGTTGTTCAATGCTGAGCGGCTGGTCGCCGAAACCGGCGTAACTGTACAACACCGGCAGCATCGTCACCCCGATGCCGGCCAGCGCCGCGGCGGCCACGATGCGCTCAGCCGTTTCGGCCGGGCGCGCATACATGGCGCCCTGCTGGTCGCGCTGCACGTAATGAAATTCGCACACCGACGTATAACCATGGCGCAGGCACTCCGAGAACAGCTGCGCGGCGATCGCCTCGATATGCTCGGGAGTGATGTTGCGGGCAAAGCGATACATCAGGTCGCGCCAGGTCCAGAAGCTGTCCGGCCCCTCGCCCGCCTTCTCGGTCAGGCCGCCCAGCGCGCGCTGAAAGGCATGCGAATGCAGGTTGACCATGCCGGGCAAGACCAGGCCGGCCTGCGCTTCGCCGGGCAGGAAGGTGGCGCCCGCAGTGACCGCGGTCAAGTTGCCGGCGCCATCCCATTGCATGCGCACGTCGTCCCGCCAGCCGTCCGGCAGCAAGGCGTGTCGCGCGAACAGCGACTGCGTCAGACCCGGATTCATTCGCCAGGCCAATCGACTGCCGCCGTGACGAGCTGGCGCAGCAAGGGCTGGACGCGCGCCGCCACGTCCGGACGGTAGGCGAACGGTGCGCTTTCATCCATGTACAGGCACTGGCACATTTCAAGCTGGATCGCGTGCACCTTGCGTGCCGGCTGGCCGTAGTGGCGCGTGATGTAGCCGCCCTTGAAGCGACCATTCACGGCCACCGAAAACGCCTGTTGCGCACGCGCGACGCCGACCACTGCCGCTTCCATCTGCGGCGCGCAGGTCGTCCCGTTGGCGGTGCCGAAATTCAGGTCGGGCAGGCGACCGTCGAAAAAGCGCGGCACCCGGGACGCGATCGAGTGCGCATCCCACAGGGCCACGCGGGGGTGGATGGCCAGCAGGCGATCGAGTTCGGCGCGCAGCTGGCGGTGATACGGCTCCCAGTAACGGACCAGCCGGGCGCGCACTTCCTGCTCGTTCGGGGCGTCGCCGCCGCAGTACAGCGGTTCGCTGGCAAAGGTGTCGACCGGGCACAGGCCCGTCGTCGACAGGCCCGGATACAGATTGCTGTCGTCATGCGGGCGATTCAGGTCGATCACGTAGCGCGACCAGCGCGCCGAGATCACGGATGCGCCCATCTCGCCCAGAAAGCCATACAACTGCTTGAGATGCCAGTCGGTATCGGCGCGCGCGCTGGCGCACGGCGCCAGGCGCAGTGCGATGTCGTCCGGGATGTCGGTGCCCACGTGGGGCATGGACACCAGCAGGGGAATGCGGCCTTCCGTGAACTCGAAATCCATCAGTGCTCCGTCGCGTTAATCGTCAAACTACACCGTAAAATTACATATACAGGCCTGCGAACAGCGCCTTGCACGAAGCGCTCAATTCGCCGCCAACCACCATCTGCCTGGCCGCCTCGATATCGGGCGCAAAGAAACGGTCGGCGTCATAGAACGGCACGCGGGCGCGCAGCTGCGAATGCACGTGTTCGAGCTGCGGCGAGGACTTGAGCGGCCGGTGAAAGTCGATCCCCTGGGCTGCGGCCAGCAGTTCGATGCCGACGATGACAGCCGTATTTTGCGCCATATCGTCCAGCCGGCGCGCCGCGAAGGTCGCCATGCTGACGTGGTCTTCCTGGTTGGCCGACGTGGGCAGGCTGTCGACGCTGGCCGGATGGGCCAGCGACTTGTTTTCGGACGCCAGCGCGGCGGCCGTGACGTGGGCGATCATGAAGCCCGAATTGATGCCCGGCTCGCGCACCAGGAACGGCGGCAGGCCTGACAAGGTAGCGTCGATCAGCAGTGCAATGCGGCGCTCGGCCAGGCCGCCGATTTCCGCGATCGCCAGCGCCAGCGTATCGGCCGCAAAGGCGACCGGCTCGGCGTGGAAGTTACCGCCCGAGATAATTTCGCCGCCCTCGGGCGAGCCGGCGTCGGGAAAAATGAGCGGGTTGTCGGTGACGGCATTCGCCTCGATCAGCAGCGTGCGCGAGACATTGACGATCAGGTCGATGATCGCGCCCATCACCTGCGGCTGGCAGCGCAGGCTGTAAGGATCTTGCACGCGCTCGTCGCCCACCAGGTGCGAGGCGCGGATCGCGCTGGCGGCCACCAGCTCGCGATAGATGGCGGCCGCGGCGATCTGGCCCGGCTGGCCGCGCACTGCGTGCACGCGCGCGTCAAACGGCGCGTCGCTGCCCTTGGCCGCGTCTAGCGATAGCGCGCCAGCCACCATCGCAGCTTCCAGCAGGCGCTCGGTCATGAACAAGCCATGCAGCGCCAGCGCGCTGGAGACCTGGGTGCCGTTGATCAGCGCCAGGCCCTCCTTGGCCGCCAGCACCACCGGCTTGATGCCGGCCGCCTGCAGCGCGTCGATCGCTTCGACCAGCTTGCCGTCGTGGCGCACCTGGCCCACGCCCAGCATCGCCAGCGTCATGTGCGCCAGCGGCGCCAGGTCGCCCGAAGCGCCGACCGAGCCCTTGGCGGGAATGGCCGGCACGATGCCCGCATTGTAGATGGCGATAAGGGTGTCGACGATCAGGGGGCGCACGCCCGAATAGCCGCGCGCCAGGCTGCCGATTTTCATCAGCATGATCAGGCGCACCACCGCGTCCGACAGCAGTTCGCCGGTGCCGACCGAATGCGACAAGATCAGGTTGCGCTGCAGTTCCTCGAGCTTTTCGTCGGGGATGCGCGTCTTGGCCAGGATGCCGAAACCGGTGTTGATGCCGTAGGCGGCGTCGCCCTTGGCCACGATGGCCTCGACCGCCGCCGCTGACGCCAGGATGGCCGGATAGGCGTTTGGCGTGAGCGTCAGCCTGGCCGGCGCGGCCCAGACGGCGCGCAGGTCGTCCATCGCCAGCGCGCCCGGCGTCAATGTCCAGCCTTGTTGGGTGTTTTTCATTGAGGGACCATAGGAAGATTGAGGTGGTTGCGCTTGGCGCAGGCAATTGCGGTTTCATAGCCGGCGTCGGCATGGCGCATGACGCCCGAGCCGCTGTCGTTGACCAGCACGCGCGCCAGGCGCCGGGCGGCGGCGTCGGTGCCGTCGGCCACGATCACCACGCCCGAATGCTGCGAGTACCCCATGCCCACGCCGCCGCCGTGGTGCAGCGAGACCCAGGTGGCGCCGCCGGCGGTGTTGAGCATGGCGTTGAGCAGCGGCCAGTCGGAAACGGCATCGGTCCCGTCGCGCATGCTCTCGGTTTCGCGATTCGGGCTGGCCACCGAGCCGGTATCGAGGTGGTCGCGCCCGATCACGATGGGCGCCTTCAGTTCACCCGTGCGCACCATCTCGTTAAAGGCCAGGCCCGCGATGTGGCGCTCGCCCAGCCCCAGCCAGCAGATGCGCGCCGGCAGGCCCTGGAAAGCGATGCGCGCGCGCGCCATGTCGAGCCAGTGGTGGACCTGCTTCTGGTCGGGGAACAGCTGCTTGATCTTGGCGTCGGTCTTGTAGATATCTTCCGGGTCGCCCGACAGCGCCACCCAGCGAAACGGGCCGCGCCCTTCGCAGAACTGGGGACGGATGTAGGCCGGCACAAAGCCCGGGAAGGCAAAGGCATTTTCGACACCCTGGTCCTTGGCCACCTGGCGGATGTTGTTGCCATAGTCGACCGCCTTCACGCCCATTGCATGCAAGTCGAGGATTGCCTGCACATGCACCGCGCATGACTGGGCGGCGGCGGCAGTCAGGCGCGCGTGCTGGGACGGATCCTGTTGCGCGGCCTTCCACTGGTCCACGCTCCAGCCGAGCGGCAGGTAGCCGTTGATCAGGTCATGCGCGGAGGTCTGGTCGGTCACCATGTCGGGCACCAGGCCGCCGGCTTTGGCGCGCCGCACCAGCTCGGGCAGCACCTCGGCCGCATTGCCGAGCAGGGCGATCGAGACCGCTTCGCGCAGGCCCGTGTGGTGCTTGATGAGCGCGATGGCGTCGTCGATGTCCGTGGCCTGCTTGTCCACGTACTTGGTGCGCAGGCGAAAATCGATGCTGGACTGCTGGCACTCGATGGTGAGCGACACCGCGCCGGCAAAAGAGGCGGCCAGTGGCTGCGCGCCGCCCATCCCGCCCAGGCCCGCGGTGAGAATCCAGCGCCCGCCCCAGTCGCCGCCGAAATGCTGGCGGCCCGCTTCGGCGAAGGTTTCGTAGGTGCCCTGCACAATGCCCTGGGTGCCGATGTAAATCCAGCTGCCGGCCGTCATCTGGCCATACATGAACAAGCCCTTGCGATCGAGTTCATTGAAGTGCTCCCAGTTGGCCCACTTGGGCACCAGGTTCGAGTTTGCGATCAGCACGCGCGGCGCGTCCGGGTGGGTCTGGAACACGCCCACCGGTTTGCCGGACTGGATCAGCAAGGTCTGGTCGTCCTCCAGTTCGCGCAGGGACGCGAGGATCTGGTCGTAGCAAGCCCAATTCCGCGCGGCGCGCCCGATGCCGCCGTAGACCACCAGGTGCTTGGGGTTTTCCGCCACTTCCGCATCCAGGTTATTCTGGATCATGCGGTAGGCCGCCTCGGTCAGCCAGCTTTTGCAGGCCAGGTCGGTGCCACGCGGGGCGCGAATCTCGCGCGTGGCGTCAAAGCGGGGGTCAATGCCCATCTGGTTGATCTCAAGCGTCATGGCAGCTCCTGTGCGTGGTGCTCTCTGGCGCGGCGACACCGCACGCGCCTCGTGCAATGAACAAAGTTTAGGTTGTATAGACAACCCAGTCAACCGATTTAATTTAGTCGATCGGTTTGGCGCTGCCTGCGTACACCATGCGTCCCGCGACCCAGGTCTGGCGCACGGCCAGTTTGTACAGGTCGGCCGGCGGGATCGCAAACAGGTCGCGGTCGATGACGATAAAGTCGGCCCACTTGCCTTTTTCGAGCGAGCCGACCACGTTTTCCTGGTGCGCCGCGTAGGCCGCGTCGAGCGTGAAGCAGCGCAGCGCCTCGGTCAGCGTCATCGCCTGGTCCGGGTGCCAGCCGGCGGCGGGCTGGCCGGCGGCGTCCTGGCGCGTGACGGCCGCGTGGATGCCGAAGAACGGATTGGGCGACTCGACCGGAAAGTCGGAACCACAGGCGATGCGCGAGCCCTGCTTGAGGAAGGTGCGCCAGGCGTAGGCGCCCTTGATGCGCTGCGCGCCCACGCGTTGTTCGGCCATGTTCATGTCGGACGTGGCGTGGGTCGGCTGCATCGACGGGATGATCCCGATCGACTTGAAGCGCGCGATATCGGCCAGGTCCACCACCTGGGCATGCTCCATGCGGTGGCGCTGGGCGACGCTGGCGGTCTTTTTCACCAGCTGCTGGTAGGCGTCGAGCACCTGGCGGTTGCCGGCGTCGCCAATGGCGTGCACATTGACCTGGTAGCCGCGCTGCATCGCCTTGTCCATGGCTGCGGCGATGTCGGCGTTGGACCGGAACAGCAAGCCGTGCGACTTGGGTTCATCCGAATACGGCGCGATCAGGGCGGCGCCGCGGCTGCCCAGCGCGCCGTCCGCGTACAGCTTGACGGCGCGCAGCGCGTACAGGTCGCCCGCGTAGGACTTGAGCGGGCCGGCCTTGGAGAGCTGGTCGAAGTCTTCGCCCGTGTCGCCGATCATGCCGTACACGCGCGTGGTGAGCTTGCCGGCGTCGGCGTACTGGCGATACAGCGCATCGGCGGCCACGTTCAAGCCCGCATCGTGCACGCTGGTCAGGCCCATCGCCGCGATTTGCTGCAGCGAGCGATCGAGGATCGCGCGGGCCTGGGCATTGGTATGGCGCGGCAGGATTTTGGTGACCAGGTCCTGGGCCGCATCGACGAACAGGCCGGTGGCCTCGCCCTGCGCGTCGCGCACGATCTTGCCGCCGGCCGGGTCGGGCGTGTCGCGCGTGATGCCTGCCAGTTGCATGGCGCGCGTATTGGCCCAGGCTGCGTGGCCATCGACGCGCGAGAGCCACACGGGGCGGTCGGCAACGGCGCCATCGAGTTCGGCGGCGGTGGGAAAGCGGCCCAGTTTCCAGATCTCCTGGTTCCAGCCGCGCCCGACCAGCCAGGCGTGCTGCGGATTGACCGCCGCGTAGGTGGACGTGGCCGCGAGCGCGGCGGCCAGCGAAGCGCTGCCGGTCAAATCGAGCTGGGTCAGCTGCTCGCCCAGGCCAAAGACATGGCCGTGCGCGTCGATCAGTCCCGGCAGCACCGTCTGCCCATGCAGATCGATATGCTTGGCGCCCGGCGCCTTGGCCTTGGCCAGCGCGGACGAACCGACGGCCAGGATGCGTCCGTTCTGATCGAAGGCCATGGACGAGAAGCGCAAGAGCTTGCCCTTGCTGTCGAGCGTGTAGCCGTTGGCGTTATCGATGACGGTATTGGCGTGGGCCAGGGCCCCGACTGCCAGCAGAACCAGAACAGAAGAATGAATCAAGCGCATCAGCCACCCCCAAAAATGAACGAATTCAGAGTGTAGCGCGCAACCCCGGGGTCAGACCTCAATTTTGAAATAGTTTTTTAACTGGGGTCAGGCCTCCGATTTCTGGAAACTTCGCGCTCGATTGAGCGATGCTTGGTGGGCAGCTACAGGCCGCGCTAAGTTTGAAGGCAATTCCACGATTCCAGGAGGTACCATGAGCCGCTATCGCCGCCCCGTTTTTGCCAATGTCCCGCTCCACATCGTGCAGCGCGGGAACAATCGGAATCCCTGTTTTTTTTGCAAGGGCGATTACCAGGTTTTTCTTGGCATGATGGAAGACGCCCTTGCAGAGTTCGACTGTACCCTTCACGCATACGTGCTGATGCCAAATCACGTGCATCTGCTAGCGTCCCCCGTGGACACTACCGCGCCCGCTTCCCTCATGCAACGAGTAGGACAGCGGTACACGCAATACGTCAATCGCAGGTATCGCCGGTATGGCACCTTATGGCAGGGACGCTACCACTCCAGCCTGGTGGATAACGAAGGCTACTTCCTGACGTGCCAACGCTACATTGAGCTTAACCCCGTCAGAGCCGGCATTGTCGCCCATCCGGTGGACTACGATTGGTCGAGCTATCGCGTGCATGCGCACGGCGAACAGAGTGACATCGTGGTGCCCCACGATCTTTACCATGCGATCGACGCCGAAAAGCGCGCGAGAGAATCTTCCTACCGCGCGTTATTTGCGCAGGCGTTGCCAGAACCGCTGCTGGACCAGGTACGGCAAGCGACACAAAGCAACGGGATATATGGATCAGCGCAGTTTTCGGAACAGATCAGCGTCGCTTTGGGCCGGGATTTTTCCCGACAGACTGCGGGTCGCAGGCCCTTCTGATTCCGCAAAAAACATTGCACAAATGTCGAGGTCTGACCCCAATTAAAAAACATTTCACGCGGCACAGTACCTTTGCCGCAGAGACAACAAAGCGCCAGATTTCTAGCCATAGGAGAAACAGTTGCACAAATTCGGAGGTCTGACCCCAATTAAAAAACATTTGCTTAATCGTGGTCTGACCCCGGTGGAGGGGTGCTTTCTCGCGCCAGCAGGGCGCGCTTGCGCTCGACGCCCCAGCGGTAGCCCGACAGCGCGCCGTCGTTGCGCACGACCCGGTGACAAGGGATCGCGACCGCCACCGGATTGGCCGCGCACGCGCCCGCCACCGCGCGCGCTCCCGACGGCAGGCCAATGCGCGCCGCCAGCTCGGCATAGCTGACCGTGGACCCGCTCGGCACTTGCCGCAACGCTTCCCATACGCGCTGCTGGAACACCGTGCCACGTACGTCCAGCGGCAAGTCAAAGCCGATTCCCGGCGCTTCGACAAAACCGACCACCGTCGCCACCGCCGCTTCAAAGCCGGCGTCCGCGCCCACCAGCTCGGCCGCCGGGAAGCGGTCCTGCAGCTCGCGCGCCAGCTGGCCGGCGTCGTCGCCCATCAGGATGGCGCAAATGCCGACCTCGGTCGCGGCCACCAAGATGGCGCCCAGCGTGCACTGCCCGATCGCAAAGCGGATCGTCGCGCCACTGCCCCCGGCACGGTAACGGGAAGGCAGCATGCCCAGCCTGTCGGGGGCGCCGGCATAAAAGCGCCCGCTCGAGCCAAAGCCAGCCGCGTAAATGGCGTCGGTGACGCTGGTCGCGCCGGCCAGCGCCTGCGCCAGGCGCGCGGCGCGCCCGGCCGCGGCGTACGCCTTGGGCGTGATGCCGGTGTGCGCCTTGAAGACCCGGTGGAAGTGAAAGCGGCTCATGCCGCACGCTTGCGCCAGCGTGTCCAGGTCCAGCGCTGCCTCGCTGGCGTCGATCAGCCGGCACGCGCGCTCGACGGCGTCGCCATGACGCTCGGCCAGCGGCGGCAAGTCTGGCTTGCAGCGCAGGCAGGGCCGAAAGCCGGCTGCCTCGGCGTCGGCCCGGCTGGCATGGAAGGTGACGTTGCGCTCAAGCGCCGGGCGCGCCGCGCACGAGGGCTTGCAGTACACGCCGGTGCTTTTGACGGCATACCAGAACAGGCCGTCGGCGCCGCCATCGCGCGCCTTCACGGCCGCCCAGCGCGCCGCGTCGCTGGCATAGGGTGCCGCCATGGTCTCAAGTTTCATGCTGCGCTCCGCTTTGTATTTACCTGGCGCTATCGTAGCGCGTACGGCCATCCGCAACACTCCCATTCTTGCTTTTGAATCGGGCCGCACGCGCGGTGCTAGAATCCATCCTCGGCCCGCCCTTCGGAGAGTAGTTTGGAACACCAGATTGCGCAAGACAGCACGCCCATTTTCCAGCGCATCAAGGACTATCTGATGAGCGAAATCGCCGCCGGCCGCTGGAAGGAGGGCGACGTGGTCCCGTCCGAACAGGCGCTGGTGCGCCAGTTCGGCGTCTCGCGCATGACGGTCAATCGCGCGGTGCGCGAACTGACGGCCGAACACGTGCTCACGCGCCGCCAGGGTTCGGGCACCTACGTGGCCCCGCAAAAGTACCAGGCCACGCTGGTCGAGATCCGCAGCATCGCCGACGAAATCCGCGCCCGCGGTCACCGCCACCACAGCAGCTTGCACCTGCTCGAACAGGCGCGCGCCACCGACCTGCTGGCGCTGCAGTTCGAGCTGGCGCCCGGCGTGCCGCTGTTCCATTCGGTGATCGTGCACTTCGAGAACGAGGCTCCGATCCAGGTCGAGGACCGCTGGGTCAATCCGGCCTGCGCACCCGATTACCTGACCCAGGACTTCGCCGCCGTCACGCCCAACGAACACCTGATGCAGGCCGCGCCGCTGCAAAGCGCCACCTACAGCATCGAAGCGCTGCACAGCCCGCGCGAAGTGGCCGAGATGCTGGCCATCGAGCCGCGCCAGTGCTGCCTGGTCCTCAAGCGCCGCACCCGCGCGCTGGGCCAGATCGCGTCGGTGGTGACGATGTGGCATCCAGGCCAGCTGTACCAGTTCACCGGCAGCGTCGGGCAATAATATTTCATGAAACGCCTTCGTGTGTAATATTATTTCACACGAAGACCTGAAAGATTATTCACGGCTATCTTTACAGCGCATTTAGAATGGGTCCATGCTCCCTTCCCGCCCCTGCTTGATCACTCTGCTGGATCACTCTGCTTGATCACTCTGCTTGATCACTTTTTAGCCGCCGCCGACACCATGCCCCTGCTCCGCCGCAGCCGCCACGCCCCTGCCCGCCTGCGCCTGAGCGCGCTGGTGGCGCTGGCGCTCATGGCCGGCGACGTTGTGGCGCTTGAAAAGGTCACGCTGCAGCTCAACGGCAAGCACCAGTTCCAGTATGCCGGGGTGTATGCGGCCCAGGAAAAAGGGTTTTACCGCGAGGCGGCGCTGGAAGTGCAGCTGCGCGAACTGGCCGCTCTTGACCCCGCCCAGCCGGTGCTGGCCGGGGAAGCGACCTACGGCATCGGCGACAGTACCTTGCTGCTTGCGCGCAGCCGCGGCGAGCCGGTGGTGGTGCTGGCCTCGATCTTCCAGCATTCTCCGGCGGTACTGATGGTGCGCACCGGCCCGGATGGCCAGGTTGCACTGCCCGACATCCGGCGCGTGATGCTGGCGCCGCGCAGCATCGAGCTGCTCGCGTACCTGAAAAAAAGCGGGGTACAGCTCGAGCGTCTGCAGCAGCTGACGCACAGCGCCAACCCGGACGACCTGGCCGCCGGCCGGGTCGACGCCATGTCGGCCTTCATCACCGATCCACCGGTGCTGACCGTCGCTGGCACCGCCGGCACCACCGGCACCACCGGCGCCGCCAGCTTCGACCTGCTCTCGCCGCGCACGGCCGGGATTGACTTTTACGGCGACGTGCTGTTTACCACCGAAGCCGAACTGCGCGAGCATCCGGCGCGCGCCGCGGCGATCCGCGCAGCCACCCTGCGCGGCTGGAGCTACGCGCTGACCCACCAGGCCGAGATCGTGGACCTGATCCGGGCGCGCTACCCGCAGCGCCTGGGACGCGAACACTTGCTGTACCAGGCCGGCCAGATGGCGGCGCTGATGGAGACCGACGTCATCGAAGCGGGCTACTCGAACCCGGAGCGCTGGCGCGCCATCGCCAGCATCTACGCCGCGCTCGGCCTGCTGCCGGCCGACTTTGCGCTGGACGGTTTTTTGTACAAGGCGCAGACACTGGACGTGCACATGCTGTACATCACGCTGTCGGCGGCGCTGTTCCTGCTGGTGGCGGCGGGCGCCGTGGCGTGGCGCTTCGCGCAGCTGACGGCATCGCTGCGCGCCGAGCGGCGCGCCTTGCGCGCGACCCAGGAGCAGCTCACCAGCGCCGAAAACCTGTGGGGCTTTGCGCTCGAAGGCTCGGGCGAAGGCATGTGGCAACTGACCCAGCCGGGCGGCGAATTGAGCCTGTCGCCGCGCTACAAGGAGCTGCTCGGCTACGGGCCGGACGAATTCGAGCTGCGCTTTAACGAGTGGCTGATGCACCTGCATCCGGACGACCTGGGCACGTTCCGCTCGGAGGCGAAAATTTTTACGCGCCGGGTGCCGGACGGCGACCGTACCAGCCTGTCGGTGGAGTTTCGGATCCGCTCCAAGGATGGCCAGTGGAAGTGGATGCTGGGGCGCGGCATCGTGGTGGCGCGCGACGCCGACGGCCTGCCGCTGCGCATGACCGGCACCATGGCCGACATCAGCGGTCGCAAGGAGGCCGACGAGGCGCGCGTGCGCGCCGTGCTCGAAGCCTCGCCCGAGGCGATGCTGGTGCTCACAGCCGAAGGGCGCATCCGCTACGCCAACGCGCTGTGCGCCAGCGGCTTTGGCTACACGCTCGACGAACTGACCGGGATGCAGGCCACGCGCTTGGCGCCCGGCATGCAAAATGCGGGCGCACCGAACCAGGTGCTGACGGCCTGGCGGCGCGACGGCAGCAGCTTTCCGGCCGAAGTGAACCTGACACCGATGCAGGCGCAGGGCCAGCCGGTGTGGATCGTGTCGCTGCGCGACATCAGCGAGCGCGAACGGGCCGAGGTGGCCTTGAAAGCGCTGGCGGCGCGCCTGCACGAGATCATCCAGATGATGCCGATCGGGCTATTCATCAAGGACCCGGAAGGACGCGTCACCCTGGTCAACAGCGCCTGCGAGAGCCAGTTCGCGCTCGCCGTCGAACAGCTCGCCGGCGACGCTTCGCACGACCGCCAGGCCTTCGAGGGCGGCGCCATGGTGGACTACGTCGAGTCTGCGTTCAACGCCGCCAGCGGGCGCATGCAGTTCATCCGCACCATCAAAAAGCCCGTCTTCAATGAGCAGGGCGAGCCCGAATACCTGATCGGCATGATGGTCGACATCAGCGACTCGATCCAGTCCGAGCGCCAGCTGCGCGAACTGAACGAACACCTCGAGGAACGCGTCGGCCAGCGCACCGTGCAGCTGGACCTGGCCAAGCAGGTGGCCGAGGAAGCCAGCCAGGCCAAGGGCCAGTTCCTGGCCAACATGAGCCATGAAATCCGCACCCCGATGAACGGCGTGATCGGCATGGCTTACCTGGCGCTCAAGACCGACCTCGATGCGCGCCAGCGCGACTACATCGAAAAGATCCGCTTCGCCGGCGAACACCTGCTGGGCATCATCGACGACATTCTCGATTTTTCCAAGATCGAGGCGGGCATGCTCGATATCGAGAACGTCGCCTTTACGCTCGCGCATGTGCTGGAAACCTTGACCACGGTGGTGGCGCCCAAGGCTGCCAGCAAGGACCTGGCGCTGCAGTTCGAGATCGATCCGGCGCTGCCGGCGGTGATGCAGGGCGACCCGCTGCGCCTGGGCCAGGTCTTGATCAACTACACCAACAATGCGATCAAGTTCAGCCACAGCGGCGCCATCATGGTGCGCATCATGATGATCGAGGAGCAGCTTGCCGACTGCCTGCTGCGCTTCGAGGTGCGCGACAACGGGATTGGCCTTTCGCCCGAAGAAGCGGGCAAGCTGTTCCAGTCGTTCCAGCAGGCTGACACCTCGACCACGCGCGAATACGGCGGCACCGGCCTGGGCCTGGCGATCTGCAAGCAGCTGGCGCACCTGATGGACGGCGACGTGGGCGTGGAGAGCGAACCTGGCGCGGGCAGCAATTTCTGGTTTACGGCGCGCGTGGGCAAGCTCTCCGCCGGCGCACTGGCCGAGCGCCACGGCCGTGGCGCGGGCGCAGCCGTCGGAGCGGTCCATCCCTCGCTGGAAGGCGCGCGCATCCTGCTGGTTGAAGACAATACGTTCAACCAGCAAATTGCGCTCGAGATGCTGGAAGAAGCCGGCTGCACCGTGTGCCTGGCGCAGAACGGCCTCGAAGCGCTCGACCTGCTGGCTAAGGCCAGCTTCGACTGCGTGCTGATGGACGTGCAGATGCCGGTCATGGACGGCTTGCACGCCACGCGCTTGATCCGGCTCGACGCGCGCCTGCAGGGCTTGCGCGTGCTGGCCATGACGGCCACGGCCACCAGCGAAGACCGCGAGCGCTGCATGGCCGCCGGCATGGATGACTTTATCAGTAAGCCGATCCAGCCGGCGCTGCTGTGCCAAACGGTGGCGCGCTGGCTGCCCGCGCGCCACTGTCTGGCGCAGCAGGCTACAGCGGCGAGCGGGCCGGCGCAGACGGCCCCCGGCAGCGGCTTTCGCACGATTCTGGCGGGCGACCCGGACGTGATCGACCTGACGATCCTGGCCAAGCTGCTCAGCTACGACCAGGACAAAGTGCGCAAGTTCGCCTTCAAATTCTTGCACAGCACCCAGAGCGGCCTGGATGACATGGAAGCGTCGCTCAGGGATGGCAACGTCATGCGGGTGCGCGAACTGGGACACCGCATCAAGTCGGCCGCGCGCACGGTCGGGGCGCTGGGCATGGCCGAGATGTGCCAGCGCCTGGAAGATTTGCCGTTTGGCACGGCGCAGCTGGAACAGGCCGAGGCGGCCGCGATGGTGGCCGGGTTGTGGCCGCTGCTGGAAAAAATTACCGAGCACATCATGCAGAACACGACCTTCGCCAGCGACACCTAACCTGAATGTTTCATAAACTGCCACTGCGTGTCCGGCTGGCCGAAGCAGTGCCTCATCGGCAGCAATTTCAATGTTGCGAGCAATAGCTTCCCTACCCATTTAAACGGGACATTAATGAAGCTGCATAGGGTTGATGGTTGGCGGCGGGGTGGTCAGTTCTCGGCAGACCGGACGTGACTTACTCAGGACGAGTTAAATGACCTGGCCGGTGTCGGCAGATACAGTCGCTCGGTCAACGTGTGCAGCAGATGTTTGACTGGACAGGCGCTCGGCAGGTGAAGGACGATCTTGTTTTTGTACTGCCTGACCTGCACCGCGATCTTGAACAATTTTGAGATGACTGTCGATGGCTGCGCCTGCGACAGCG
>NZ_JAFCTU010000012.1:0-872 GCF_049896185.1 Massilia sp. TSP1-1-2 | reverse complement strand
GAGATGTTTGATATAGTTTTCGGCTTGTCCGCGTGCGCAATAAATGTCCTCGTACAACATGCCAGCATCGAGTCCAGGTAGCGAGGTCACGATGAAGCGCGTGTTCTCGCCGAGCGCCATGACTTCGGCCTTCATCAAGACCCGCCATGCCCTCGGCCACGAGCGGGCCTTGTACATGAATTCGTCGAACAGGCGTAGCGCATTGGGAGCATCGTCCTGCGTTTGCGCCGCTACCCACTGGTCGATGGCGCGAAGTCGTGTTGGTTCGGCCATTGCGAGAAGCTTGACGTTGCAGGAGAAACCGAAGATGAAGTCGATGTTCGGCATGCCGTCGATGAGGCCCATCAATTCAGGTCCGCTGAAGTGTCCGTCGCCCCGAACGAGAATATGAGTGTCGGGGAAATGGAGGCGAATCAGTTTTAGAACGCGGCGCATGATCATCGCGTTCTCGTCGCCAAAGGGCCGCTTGCCGGGCCGCAGAACGGCAGCGATCAAGCCGCCCGACATGCCGTCGAAGATCATCAGCGGCAGGTAGCAAGTCGAGCGATAGTGATGGTTGTAAAACGCCAGCGGCTGCTGCCCGTAGCACGCATCCTCCGAGTGATCGAGGTCGAGAATCAGACTTTTTGGCGGGCTGGCGAAGCTGGCGATGAACTGCTCCACGAGGGCCTCACTGACGCGGTAGATGTCCTGGCGACTGGCCGCATGTTCAAAGCGCGAGATGGTCGCGCCAGACGCCAGCGCGCCATCATCGTCGAACGGCAAGCGGGCCGCGCCCAGTTTGAACATCGGGTCGTGGCGCAGGCTGTTTGAATCGTTGCCGTCTTCGTAGCCGCAGCCGATTTGGTCAATGCGCTGCGCCACAAGATCGT